>CAMVBP010000043.1 GCA_947165795.1 uncultured Treponema sp. | reverse complement strand
AAAGACCTAACCTACGGTCATTCAATACTATAAATAGAAATTGACAACTCACGATCAGAATCACCAAGTGCTTCCTTCATGGAAGTATGTGAAAACTTACGGCTGATCGGGTCGTAAGACCAGATGTTGTCTCCGTTACGAAGATAACCAACACCTTTATCTGCTTCCGGTGCAAGCTGAACGATTGTCATAAGTTTAGCATCTGTACGTTCAAAAACTTTATACTGAATAGATTCCTTTGGTTTTCCAGGTTTTTCAATAAGCAAAGAAATTGTTGCAGAATAATCTCCGTGATAAGCAAGAATATCTTCTGTAGATTCCATTATCTTAAAGCACTTTTCTGAAACCTCATTAGAAACCTGTGCAAATGCTGCTGTAGAAAATAATGCAGCTCCAATTATAATAGAAAGTAATTTTTTCATTTTATACCTCCATTTCCTTATTTTATAGTTCTCAAAGCTTCTGCAGGATTCATTTTTGAAGCCTTATGTGCGCTGCCACAAACTGCAAGAGCTGTAAGCAGCATAAGCAGAATATACTGAATCACAATTGAAATTGCAGAAACCTTGAATGTAAGATGCTCTTTTTCAAGGAAGAATGAAAGAGCCTCTGAATGAATCGGAATCATATGAACCACGTACATAGCAATAATTGATGTAACCAATCCTATGACTGCTCCAATAAGACAAAGTATTACAGCTTCATTTGTAAATACTCTTCTTGTTATAGATCCTGTCATTCCCAAAGCCCTCATTGTTCCAATTTCTCTGATTCTTTCATACAAAACCATTCTGTATGTATTTGAAACACCAACCATAACAATCAAAAGAATTACAATAAGAATAACTGTTGTAATAACATGAACTACGAACAAAACTGTTTTTAGCTGAGGAATTTCGTCATATAAAGTTTCAACTCCATACATAACGCCCTTCCATTCATTTTCAGGATTTTTTGGGTCAAGCTGATTTTCAAGTCCTTTACCAATGTTTGTTGGATTAGTCGTCATTGCAAGAAGTCTGTCTGTAACATTGATTTCTGGATTATTTTCATGATCCTGGCGAATTCTTCTTTCAATTGCAAAAGCAGCTCTTGTCTGCTGATTCTGATTTGGAATATAAATAGAGAACATTGAATATCCGCCTTCCGGCATTTCAATAATTTCATTCAATTGATCAATATCCATATAGCCCTGCATTGTACTGATAAAAGTATTTGTTTTTGTAATACCCATAATAGTAACGTCTGCAAAGGTGTTCTGTCCGTAAACGGTATTAGTTGAATAAATTACAGAATCGCCTACCTGAACATTAAGGGATTCAGCTGTTTTTTCACTGATGATAATTCCGTTTTTTACAGAAGCATCAATTCCACCGCTTGAAAACTGCATTGATTCACGAAGCTTTTGTTCTGTCAAATCACGACCATAAATCTGTGCAACGCTTTTTTTACCATTAAAAATAAGCTGACCGCCGCTCATTGTGTAGCATGAATAATAATCGTATTTAATGCCGCAGCTGTCTACAACTTCTTTGGCATAGTTTCTATCGCGAACAATATTTACAAGGTTTGCAGTTCCATCAGGAACAGTTGAATTCTGCCATTCCAATCCCTGTACAATTACGTTACCGCCGACAAGCTGTGTAATCTGATACTCAAGAACATTAACCATTCCGGTAATAAGTCCATCAACAGAAGTTACAATAAAGAAACCAAAAGCAATTGCAACTGCAAGAACTGTATTTCTTCTTTTATTTCTTGAAAGATTTTTTAATGCTAATGATACTGTTTTCATATCTTTCTCCCCCAACCTATTCTTTGCTCAAAGCTTTAAGAGGTGTAATCCTAAGAGCAGAACGTACAGGATACAAATTACTAAGCAAACTTCCGGCAATAGTCACAAGAATTGTAACAACTATAATTGTGATTGTCGGTGTAAAGTGAAGAAGTCCGCCGCCAAGAATCATTTTTGCAATTGAGTTTGTAATTACAATATGACACATATTGAATATTCCCATACAGATAAACGCAAATACAATTCCAGCTGCTCCGGAAATTGATGTAAGCATAAGTGTTTCTGCAGAGAAAAGTCTTTTTACAAATTTCTTTTCTGCACCAATTGCACGCATTGTTCCAATTTCGCTTGTGCGTTCAATTACCGAAACAATCATTGTATTCATAATAATGATGAATACTACAACTGCAAGAATTATAATAAGTAAATTAAAAATAAATCCAATTCCGGCAACTGTATCTGAATAAGAAGCTGCTGCTTTTTTCCATGTCATTGCATGAACATTAAGACCTTCTTCTGCAAATCTCCTGTTAAGTTCAAGTGCAATTTTTTTGTCCATAGCAGGATTAGTGATTTTTGCAAGAACAAAATGCCATGCACCATCGTCAGTTTTGTTCAACTCATCGCGGAGAGATGTATCTCCAAGAATGCTGTCAAAGTCTGATGTTGTTCCAAGAATGGAAGAACTGTCTTCAATTTCTCCGAACAAATCATCATCAGCAAACAAATCCTCTTCCGAAAGTTCAGAAAGTGAAAAGTCTACGCTGTCCGGCAATTCCTGAACAAAAGCGTTAGCATATGTAAGATCTGCAAATGCGCGGGCAAGCTCCGGATTACAGTAAATACTCTGGAACATTGCAGAATATTCATTTGCAGGTTTAAAGAATCCTACAACAACTGCTTCACGGATTTTACCATTCATATTTGCAAGGAGAACCTGTTCATTAAGCTGAAGGTCTTCTTTGTAAATCTTTTTAAAGCCTTCCATAACTCTTGTATCTACAATAATTTCGTTTGTACCTGGAGCAGGATAGCGTCCTTCAATCATGTTCAAATCAGGAAATAATTTCCAGAATGCATCTTGTTCTCCGGCAAAAAGCATGGAAAATGGAATGTCAGTAAGCTCTGCATCTTCATTATCCTGAATTGCAGAAAAATCAAACTCAAGACCTTTCGAAAGTAAAACCTGACCGGAAATCATTTTTGCATGTTTTTCAATACCAACTGTTTCTGCAATAATCTGTTCTACTCTGTCAATATCAACAAGGGCTGGAATCTGAGGAGCTTCGCTGGAAATTTCCATTGTTGAAGCACCAAAAACATCAACCATAGTTCCTTTTGGTGGAATTGTACAAACGGCAATATCACCTGTGATATTTGCACGGAAATCTTTTTCGAGTCCACGGTTAATAGACTCAAGGAAAGAGTTTCCCATAATTACAATTGCAACTCCAAAAAGAACGAACAAAGAAATAATGATTGTCTTTGATTTATGTTCCTTTAAATTGCGTATAGCAAGTTTAATTATATCTTTCATTTAATAAACTCCTAAAATAAATAAGCCTGTATAATTTTCATTTCAAGCTTAGATCTTATAAACGTCTGAACCTTCTTTGTATTCATTGTTTGTAACCTGACCGTCAAGAATATGAACAACATGGTCACACATATCAACAATACGTGAATCGTGTGTTGAGAAAATGAATGTTGTTTTAAGTTCAGGATCTTTGTTTAAAGATTTCATCAAAGAAAGAATCTGTTCTGAGTTCTTAGAGTCAAGGTTTGCTGTCGGTTCGTCTGCAAGAATTACAGGAGCCTTTGTTACAAGAGCACGTGCAATTGCAACTCTCTGACGCTGTCCACCAGAAAGCTCATTTGCCTTATGTTTTTTCCAGTCTTTAAGACCAACTTTTTCCATAAGGAAGTTAATCCATTCTTCTTTCTGAGCCTTAGAAAAATCATCTACAGGACTCCATGAAGCTTTATTTCTTGATTCAAGAAGAAGCGGGAATTCAATATTTTCATAAACATTCAAAACCGGAATAAGGTTGAATGTCTGGAAAATGAATCCGATATGTGAACGGCGCAAAGCAGTTATTCTTTTGTCTACTTTTGAAGGTACAGTTGTTCTTACTTTTCTTTTATCTTCTTTTGAAACTGAAGATGACCAGCGGTTATCTCGTACAGCAGATGAAGAAAGATCGATTCCTTCATAAACATCTGTACCGCCGATTACAATTGATCCGCTGCTTGGCAAGTCGATTAAACCAACCATATTCAATATTGTTGACTTTCCAGAACCAGATGGTCCGGAAATAGCTGCAAACTCGCCTTTTTCTACCGAAAAGGAAACTCCCTTTACAGCTTCAATTTTTTCTCTTCCTAACTGATAGAATTTATGGACATCTTTTAAACTAACTACTGCCATACTATAACCTCTCTATTACGTTTATCGTAGTACGTCTATCGTAGTAAAAATAAAAAAAAGTGTCAACAAGTTACAAAAAAAATATTTAAAAAAATTTTATACGATTTTCTTCTTACCCCAGCCTTGAATTAAGTCCGAAGGATTTTTAGAAAGAAGGAGTTTTACAAAAAGAAGGTTTGCAGCCGAAAAAACGTTCTGCATTATTTCCTGCTGCTCATTTGTAAAATGGCTCAGAACATAATCGGCAACAGAAATTTTATCGTTTTCCGGGCGGCCAATTCCAAAGCGGAGCCTGAAAAAATCAGGTGTGTTTAAAACTGCTTTTGTAGAGCGAAGTCCGTTATGTCCGCCAAGTCCCCCGCTCCATTTTAAACTTACAAAGCCCATTGCAAGTTCAAGCTCGTCGTGAACTACAAGAATTTCTTCCGGCTTGATTTTATAAAAGTTTGCGGCTTCAATAATGCTGTCGCCGCTAAGGTTCATATAAGTTAAAGGCTTTAATAAATAAATGTGAGCCGGTGCTTCTTCCGGAACTATAACTGGAGAACCGTCTTTCTTTGAGCAGATTTTATAATCACAGGCCCACTGAGAAAGCTGAACGGGAGTTATTGTTGCAAACTCACCTTTAAATTTATTCTGCCAGCTTATAGAAGATGCAAAAGGAAATGAATCTTCAAAATACCATGCAACATTGTGCCTTGTTTTTTCGTATTCACGTCCAAAGTTTCCAAGAAAAGCAACCAGTTTTATCATTTTTATACTCCATCAATAAGCCCCACGCTGTGGTCGCGCATGGACGCGCGAAATAAGCAGTTTTTCCTTTGGAAAAACTGCAGTTGCCCAAAATACACGGATATATTTTGGGCATACTCATTACAATTCAATCGAAGGTTCTTCCGGTTCAGGCTCTGTTTTAATTAAATCTTTTTCAGAGATTTCGAATTTGCTTCGCAGAGAACCTGTAGAAAGATAAATATCATTCTTATCGTCTAATGTAATAAAGGTCTGACTGTAAACTGTAGATTTTTTTCCAAGTACAATTTTTCTTAAAACCTTATCATCATTTTTTACAAGAACAGTAATTGCATTATTATCTGTAAATTCATAAGTTTCTTTTGTGTACTCAGATAAAGAAGCAACCTTATCCAGAACTTTGATTGAAGAAACTGCATCTACAATATTTTCTACAGAATAATTTTCTGCAGGAAGCTTTTCGTTTCCAACAAACCATTCTTCGCCATCTTTAGTTAAAGAAATTTCTCCATCGGCTTTTGAAATTAAAATTGAATTAAAGTCTTCTTTAATTTCAAAATTCTTTATACTGCTTTTTGAAGAAATTATTAAATTTATAATTAACACACCAAGAAGAACTGCATCGGCAATAATTAATATAAGTTTTCTAGTTTTCATAGTCGCATCTCCTTTATTTAATTAATCGCTCATCGTTTGGATTGTATTTTTTGTTTATCTGCTTTCTTCGGTTTACACGAATTCTCCATACAATAAGCCAGCAGATAAATATAAGAACAAGAATTCCAAACTCACAGAAATATTGCCAGAAGTTTGCAGCAGCCTTAGATTTTATAGTAAGGACATTTGCAGAAAGTCCCTTTGATCTCATAACACACAAATCCTTGTTGCCGTTCATATAATCAATTACATTAAGTAAAAGCATTGCAACCGGTGTGTTTCCCGCTTCATCAATTACCTGTCCGGTTGTAATCTGAGAAGAACCAGTTACAAATAATTTTCCGTTTGCAATACTTTTTGCAATATGCTTTGAAGTCTGAATATTATTCAATTCAGTTTTTTCTTCTTCTTCCTTTTCATTAAATTCAGGCGCTGTTTCAAAATAACTGTTGAATTTTCCTTCGGCAAGAACGGCGAGTACGCTTGAATGAAGCTCTTCTTTATTTTTTGGAACCGACATAGTAATAGGATTCAAATAAATATTCTCAGAAGCACTCCATGAATCTGCAGAGGTTTTTGCAAGCACAGAAAGATTTACATCCTTGTTGTCTATTGCACCGCCAGCGTCTATTGAACTGTTCTGAAGCATTAAAACAAAACCGAGATTTTTTGTAATTACGCTGCTTTGAGAAAGCTGTTCCTTCTGAAGGTTTGGAGCCCAGTAATAATTCAGTTTTCCATAATTTTGATCTCTTGTTACGTAACAGTTTTTATCAAATACAATATCATTCTGAACTTTAATTCCATATGCTTCCAGGAATTGTAAAATATTACTTTCGTTTTTATTAAAGCTTTCGCCGCCGTAATACATTGCCATCTGATTTTCGAGCATTCCGTCTACAAAGAAAACAACGTTTCCGCCGCGCAAAATGAACTGATCAATTTTGTAAAGTTCTTCTTTCTGGAAATCAGATTTTGGACCGTTTATTACAATACAGTTCATACCGGCCGGAATATTTTCTTCCGAAAGATTCATTTCTACAAACTGATATTTTTCAGAAACAAGATTACTGAAATTTACAGCCGAAGTCATTCCACCGGAATTAGAATTATCTTCAAGTTCAACTTCATCGTGACCGGTAACATACCCAACATAAGTTATATTTGAAAGAAGACTCTGCAAACCTTCGGTAATTGAATTTTCAAGATCATCAATTCCTGTAATTACATAACTGAAAATCATATTTTCAATCTGAACAGGAAGTGAATAAAAATCATCATTATGAATAAGAACAAGTCCAAGAACTGCTGTTGTTACGCTTCCATCCTGATTCTGTATTCTAATCAGCTGAAGACCATATTTTTCTGCATCACTCAAAACTGAATCAGAAATATCATTTTCTACTGAAAAATCAATTCTGCCCAATGCTCGTTTATTTACTGCCTTGTATGCAGAACGTGCATTTTTTTCAATTTCGTCTGCACCGGAAATTCCCCATTTTTTAAGGACATCAGAAAAATAAAGCTTTAATTCAATATGGTCATTTTTTGGAAGACCGGCAAGAGTGTCGCTTGTACTTATAATTTTAGAAATCTTAGAAGAAAGAAGATATTCAAAACCGTCTGTTGTAGAAATTGGATTTATAATTTCTACAGAATCACCGTAAGTAATGGCAATTCCCATATAGCCCTGTTTGAATCCGACTTCTTTACTTTTTACTTCCTGAATCTGAACCTGCATAAGACCAAAATCATCTGCTAGCTTTGCATTCTGCGCTTTGGAAGTATTCATTTTATATACATTAAAATTATTTTTTGCAGCGCCTTCGTATTCAGACAAAAGATCTTCTACATATTGAGCAATTGCATTATATGCTTCCGGAAGATTGCTGTCGAAAAATGAATAAACAGAAAGAGGCTGTTCAAGATTATTTACAAGCTCCTTGCTTGCCTTAGAAAGAGAATAAGATTTTGATTTTGTTAAATCTATTCTTTTATAAAAGCTGAAACTCAAAAGATTAATTAATACAAGAAAAATTACAAATAAAACAAAATCGCTTTTTGAACTTTTAAACCAGTCTATTATCTTTTTCATAATTCACCACCTACTTTTTCTGATTCTCTTCATGACGAACTGTCATTATAAAGAATAAAACTGCCAGAGAAATAAAGTATATGAAGTCTCTGGAATCTAAAATGCCGCGCGAAATTGATTCAAAATGAGCATTTGCAGAAATAAATGTAAAAAACTTAATAACAGGTGCCGGAAGGAATACAAAGAAAATGTGAACCAATGCAAGAGCAAGACAAATGAATCCACCGACGAAATAGGCGATTATCTGATTTTTTGTAATTGAAGAAGAGAATAATCCGATTGCAGAAAAACATGCACATAAGAAAATTGCACCAAGATATCCGCCGATAATCGGACCGTAATCCGGAGAACCGAAAACTTCTACAGGAATAAGATATAAAAGTGTCGGCGCAATCATTACCAGTGAAGAAATAAAGCTTGCAAGATATTTTCCGAGTGTTACCTGAAGCTCTGTAACCGGAAGTGTCATTAAAGTTTCCATTGAACCGATTCTTCGCTCTTCAGCAAAATTTCTCATAGTTAATGCAGGAATAAAAATTCCGAGGAAAATCGGGAAATATGCAAATAAGGAACGGAGCTCTGCCCTGTTCTGCAGGAAAAATGGAGTAAAAAAGAATAGTCCTGCAACCAGAAGAAATAATCCTGTTACAAAATAAGCAATAGGACTGGAAAAATATGATTTTAATTCACGCTTCATAATTATAATAGAAGCATTCTTACATTTATTATTTTTCATTTTTTAATCTCCCAAATTTTCTGATGCGTTATTTGAAGAAACAGTTTCTGTCGAATTGCCGGAAGTTAATTCATGGAATACATCTTCCAGAGAATTCTCGCTGATAGAAACTTCATACAAATCGTAATTATTCTTTACAAGTGCCGTTATAAGCTTTGGCCGGATTTCATAATTTTCTTTTACAGAAATTTCAAGTCTGCACAAATCATTTTCTAACGGAACACAGGCAGCCTTTACTACTCCATCGATTTTTTCTGTAAGCTTTTCGATTTCAGCAAATTCATTTTTTTCAGCACATTTAAGCGTAACATAAACAGTTGTCTGCTTTTTAATGCTGTTCTTTAATTCTTCTATTGAACTGTCAGCAACAAGCTTTCCGCCGGAAATAATAATTGCACGGCTGCACAAAGTTTCTACTTCGCTTAAAATATGTGTCGAAACAATTACAGTTCTTGTCTTTCCTATTTCGCGGATAATTGAACGAACGTCTTCTACCTGGTTCGGATCGAGTCCGCTGGTCGGTTCATCAAGAATAAGGATTTCAGGATCATGCATTAATGCGTGCGCAAGAGCAACCCTCTGACGGTTACCACGCGAAAGCTCAGAAATATTTTTGCTCATAACTTCTTTAAGTCCGCATTCTTCGCAAAGCTGCGGAACTTTTACGGAAGCATCTTCATTATGAATTTCTGCAATATAATTAAGATAATCTTCAACAATCATATCCTGATAAAGCGGTGCAGATTCCGGCATATAACCGATTTTTTTCTTTGCTTCAACAGGATTTTCATGGATATCAATGCCATCAATTTTAATGGTTCCAGAAGTTGGCTCTATAAAACCGGAAATCATTCGCATTGTAGTAGTTTTTCCGGCACCATTTGGTCCGAGTAATCCAACAATCTGTCCTGTAGGAATGGAAAAACTAATGTTATTAACAGCACGGAAATTTCCAAAATCACGAAAAACATTAGATAATTCAATCATTTTTTACTCCTTAGCTTCTATAATAAAATATAATAAAAATGAGTTAAAAAAAAAAGCACTATAACAAAAAATTAAAAATGTGCATTTAAAACCAGGCCAAGTTTATAAGCCGATGTCCGCGGGAAATATTCAAACTTTGCAGAGCCGCTGAACTGTATTTTGGAAACGATGCCGATTGGAGAAGAAAAATCCATATCAATCAAAAAATACAAACTGTCGCTTACATAAGTGTTGGATAAAAGAGTTCCAATATAATTTTTTCTTCTGATATCCGGGAGCTGAACCTTTGCAGTATCGTAATTTAAATTAAAATCGTATCCGAATTTAAGGCCTGAGCGGTAAAAGAAAATCTGAGTAAACGGAATTCCATTTTGAATTTCCTTTCCTATAATCAGAGATTCAATGCAGACATTCAACGCATTTCCGTTTTCCTTTAAAAATTCCGCATGAATTGAAGTAGGCACGCTCAGAACCCAGCCGCTGTGCATTTTTAATGGAGTAAGCCGTGGAATTTTTACATCGGCATAAAGGCTTAAATTGAACTGACTTATATTGAGCATTTTCTGATTGTAAATTTCATTTATCTGAGCCTGAGTTAAATTGTATTCAGAATTCTGCAAGCCTTCATTTTCTGTTTTTGTTTCCGGCTCACTTCCTGGAGTTCCGCTTCCCGAACCGCCTGCATTTCCCTGCGCTTCATTTTTTTTCCTTTCGGCTTCTTCTTCCTCCAGCTGTTTTTCAAGCTCTGCCTTATATGCTTTTAATAATCGTATTTCATTAATATCCCAGAATGAATAAAGTCTTGCACCGACAGAAAGTCCGCGCTGTTCATATTTGGAAATTCCGTATTGATGGATGTTGGAATATTCAATACCTGTCCATACGAGGGCAACCTGGTAGGCCTGATCGAATGAAGGCCAGTCCTGCTTTGGCGGATTATAATATGTAAGCGTTGGATCATAATAATCTGTAGATGCAGAATAATAACCGTTAATTCCAATCGTAAGGTTACGGAAATTCATTCTGAACGGAATTGTCCACGATGTTCCGGCAAGCGCCAAAAAGTCATACTCACCTTTTGTACTGAACCTGAATGAAGAAGCCAGTCTTAAATCAATCGGTGTAGAAAAGTTTTCTATGTATGCAACGGCGGCAATATTTTTCTTTTGTGAATTGTTGATGTCTACAAGATCGCGGATTGAATTACTTGAAAAATCTGTATATTCGGTAAATTTTTTTGTAAAGATTTTCTGATAACTTAAATTAGCCAGACCTGCACTCGTAGAAAGTGTAACGCGTGTATTATCAAAAGGATCGGCACCGGTGCGCAAAGTTAATCCGATTGCAGGAGCCAGAGTTACTCCGGAGTCTAAAGAAATTTCTTTTATTGCAACCAGAGGAATTACAGAAGGCGGGAAAAAATATGCAAAAGGAATATAAGTTCCCAGCTGATATTCTCCCAGAGTTTTCTTTTTTGTTTCCGGATCTTTTTCTACATTTATAAATAAATGTTCGGGCTCTTCTACACTTACAGAAACTGTATTTAATTCTTCATCCGCCAATTTCTTTATCGAAGTTCTGGCAAATGGCATATATATAGAATTCATTACGTTCAATTTGCAATAAGAAAACTTTTTCGAACAGTAATAAATTTTTCCATTCATAAAAGAAAAGGAATTTACACCGCCGATTAAATCTGCAGTCTGAAAATAAAAATCTGCAGAAGAAAGTTCTTCTGCACCGAAAGCATTTTCTTCCGCGCTAAAAATTTCTTCTTCTGCGCCGGAAGCATTTTCTCCCGCGCCGGAAATTAATTCAGAAGTTTCATCTACAACAGCGCGGGGCTTTTCTTCTTCCCTGCCGGATTTTCCAAATTCTATATAACCGATTTTTGAACTTGTGCCTGCTTCGCCGTCAAAATAATTAAAAGTAATTACATTATTTTCTCGGATTTTTTTTCTGTCTTTTTTTAAATTGAAAATCCGGTATGGAAGAGAATAATATGATTCTTCACCTGTTTCATAATTCAAGCGGCATAAAACCTGAGCATTGTTATCATCAATTTTTTTTACGGATTTATCGGTCAATAAATAATAAAGGCTTCCATTTTCAAGACTCACAGGACTTGAAGGAAGACAATCATTCGAAAATGTTTTTGAAAAAATTACATCTTCTTCTGTTGCGTTTTCTTTCATAGTTATAATTTTTAACACAGGAGCATTGTCTTCTTCCGTAAAACCTGCAACTGCAAGAGTTCCGTCGCTTAAAGTTATAACTGCTGAATCCGTAAGATTATATGCCTGCTTAAGAAAACACCTTTGCTGCAAATCATAAATTTCTGTTTTAAAATTTACAAAATTTTTTCTGTAGCCGTTCTGCTTATAGGAAACGCTGAGA
>CAMVBP010000042.1 GCA_947165795.1 uncultured Treponema sp. | reverse complement strand
TGCACAATTGTATGCGCGACAAAAGACGGTGAATATAAAATATGCATTGAGGTGCGCGGGAAAGGTGTTTTTCAGGAACGTGTGGATCGCAACAGGGTACCGGACAAGGAGCAGCGTGTGCTTCTTGCAAAATGGCGCGGCCTGCACAAACTTCAATTGAGAGGAGAAAAATAAAAATGAGTAAAGAAAAACAGAGACAGAAAAAAATTGACAGTCAGTCTAATTGTAACGATGATCCAGATGTATTGAGTCAGGAAGAAATCGACAGACTTCTTGATATAATGTGTGACAACAAAGAAATAAAAACTGTTAAAGAAAAGAAAATAAAAGTCTACGATTTTAAACGGCCTGATATTATTGGAAAAGCAGAGCTGAGAATTTTTTCTGAAATAATGGAAAAATTTTGCATTCAAATTACAGACTTTTTGCAGCGTGAATACAAATTTAAAGCATGTGTTCACGTTGCAAGTGTTGATCAATATACCAGGCAGGAATTTATTTTTACAATTCCTTCCCGAACTTTTGCGGTGAGTTCAGACTGGCTTGGCGGCCATGTAATTCTTAATGTGAATCCGAATACTTTTATGAATGGATTTTTAAGAATACCAGAATCGCCTGAGCGTTGCAAAAATTCAAATCAAAAAAATAAGAAAGAAATGAATGAGCCTCTTATTGGAATTTTTGAACAGAAAATTTTTATGAATTTTTTTGCAGGGAATTTTATTAACGAAGCATATCGAGCTTTTAATGCAAAAAGTGATGAGGAACTTTCACCGCCAGTAAATTTAAAATTTGAAGACAACAGTTTATTTCTGCCGTATACAGAAAGTCCTGTTGAAATGGGAGTTATAGCTTCGCTTGAAATAAATTTTGAAAATAGAAAAAACTGCTCTTTCCCAGTTCATTTATTTTTCAATTCAACTGTGATTGATAAATTATGCGAAAGAAAAATTATTTTTGCAAAAGAAAAACTCAAAGTTATTCCGCTTGAAAAACCGCTTGGAAATTTTGTTGCAGAACTTGGTCGCTGTCATATTTCGGATGATTTTGTTTTTGAAAAAAATCAGCTGCTTGAACTTGATTCAGATATATCGGAGCCGATTTTAGTTTTTATTGACGGCAAAAAATGTTCTTATGGTGAAGCAGTTCTTGTAGATGATTCGCGTGCTGTCATGCTTAAAAAATCTGATGTTAGTGATGACTTACAGAGTTCTGAAAACTTTTACAACATTCGCGCGGTTTGGGGTTCAGCGAAAGTTTGTGAAAATGAAATCAGCGGTTTTGGTGAAGGATCAATCATTGAACTTTCAGAAAAATGGGATTCTCCTGTTTACATTTACCGCTGCGGGAATTCAGAAAAACTTTGCGCGCTTGGAAAAGTTTATATAATGGATGAACACTTTGCCGTAAAGATTACACAAGTAATATAAATGGAAGCAGAGCCTGAAGGGATTTGAAAAATAATTATTCCTGACTTTCAAAAAAATCCCGCAGGCTTTGCTTTCTTCGAGGATGGCGTTTTCTTAATTCTTTCGCTTTTTCTCTTGCGATTGCTTCTGCACTATATTTTTCCCATATTTCATCGCGGGTCTGAAACAATGTTCGCTTTGGAATATTATCATTTATTTTTTCAGTCCAGGACTTTTCTTTTTCTTTGTCGGTTAGCTGTTTATAATATTCAGGCGTGTAGTCAATGCAGGAATAAATTCCGCCGTGAAAATCATAAAATTCAATTTCAAAATTTTTTTCTTCTTCTGGAAACAAAGCATTCATCGCTTCTGAATAAAATTTTGCAACAGTATCTTTATTGCAGATAACCAGAAGCTCACAAAGAATTTTATCAAACTCAGGAAGAAATTCCGCGAACCTCATTTTTTTCTCAAAACATAAACGCGGGATTTTTATTTTGGCTATCATTTTAGGCAAATTTGAATGGGCAATTTGGTTATAAACTTTCTTTTTCCAGATTTGATAGTTCAAGCCGGAATCTGCGTTTTCTTCGTGAATAACGAAATCTGAAAGTTCATAATTTTTATTTTCTGTTTGAGCCATTGTTTTCTCCTTAATCTCTGCGATAGCGGTGATGCACGGAATCATCCGTAGTAGCGGCGTTGTATGATTTTCGCAGGAATGCGTAAACCATATATAATAATAAAGGTGATTTACGTTCGAAATTTGCAAAAAATTTTCAAAAAAAATGAAAAAATTTTAATAAAAATCACATTTTTACTACATGTTTATATAGTTATTTTAGCGTAAAAATCGAAAAAAAACGCAAAAAATTGAAAAATTTTTAGAATTTTTGGAAACCCCGCCACCTATATTCTTATTATCTCATTTTTCAATTTTATTTTTTTATAACACTGGAGGCATTTATGACAATCAATTCTGTAGACATTCTTTTCAACTGGTATGACCAGAACGAAAGCGCACTTACATGGCTTAAAGAAAAAGCTGATGAAGGCGACAAGGATTGCCTTGCTGATCTTATTGGAATCTACACAGAACTTACCACAAACGCAGATGAAGTTCAAGAGTATCTGACTCAGCTCAAAAAACTTTCTGATGAAGGAGTTTCCCGCGCTAGTCTCGTTCTTGGAATTCTTTACAACGAAGGTCTCTGCAAAAATTCAAAAGCTAAAAAAATAGAATGCTTTGTTGAAGAGAATTATGAACTTTCAGATTTTTATCTTGAACGGGCTGCAGAAAAAAATAATCCTGTTGCACTTTTTATGCTCGGCATGCATGCATGGTTCCGCCGTCTTCTTTCTAAACATGCAGGTGAACCTGATACTCCATTTACTACTCCAACAAAACAGGATTTTAAAAACGGCATTAAATGGCTTGAAAAATTAATTGCAATTGTAGAAGACGATTCTGCTGATGAAGTTGCAAGGGATTATGCAAAAGAACACATGGTCGTTGCAAGAGGATTCCTGGAAGATTTAAAAGAAAAAATTGAAGAGTAATTGCTGACACGGAATTTATAAGGAGTAATCGGAATATGCAGAATACAATTAATACAGAAGAACTTCTCGAAGTGCTTAAGGTCACACCGCCTGAGCAGAACATTATGCTCGCAGGAAATCATGGTATCGGTAAGTCGCAGATTATCACTGACTATTTTACAAAAAAGAAGATGAAGGTTGTTGCATTGTTTTTAGGACAGATGAGCGACCCGGGTGATTTAATCGGACTTCCTCATTATGATGAAACTACCGGCCTTACCACTTTTAGTCCGCCTTACTGGTTTCCTGTTGACGGAAAACCTATTGTACTTTTCCTCGATGAATTGAACCGTGCGCGTCCGGAAATTCTTCAGACAATTATGGATCTTGCGTTGAATAAAAAACTTGCAGGCCGTCTTCTTCCTGAAGGCAGCCGCATTGTTTCTGCAGTGAATGCAGGTGATGAATATCAGCTGACAGATCTGGATCCGGCTCTTGTTTCGCGTTTTAATATTTACACTTTTTCACCATCGCCGGATGAATGGCTAAAGTGGGCCGCAAAGAAAGGCTTTGATTCAAGAATCATTCATTACATCAAATTAAAGCCGAATCGTCTGGACGCCTACAGAGTTAGTGAAGAAGATTCAAACCTTACAAAAACTCCGGACCGCCGTGCCTGGGAAAAGGTAAATGATATTCTCAAATCAGTTCCTGAATTAAAACCTATTCACAGTAAAATTCTTACCGGTGTAATTGGTGAACTTACGGCTCTGGATTTTATTACGACGGAAACTGTCCGTGAAAAGAATAAAGTTTCCGGTCTTGATATTCTTGAAAAGGGATCTGCGGTTTTTGTTAAATTGGTTTCTTATCAGATTTACGAATATTCAGAAATCATTGATTCTATTTTTGATATTCTGAACAGTTCTGATTCTATGCCTGAAAGAACTGCAAAAATTTACTCAAAGAATATTTACGCATTTGCAGAATGGCTTAATGAAAACAGAAAATTTGAATCTCTTGCATATTTTACTTCGCTTTATACAGATTCAAAATTTGAAAGGACAAAAGATTTTCTTTTGACAAAGTGTCCGCAATTGCTGGAAATAATTTCTCAGTTTGTAAGAGATTATGATGTTAGTGCATAAATAACTATCGTTAGTTAGTAATGCATTTTACAGTGTTAATGCTGTTAAGGAGTTTATATGTCGGAATCTGATTTTCAGAAAATTTTTGAAAGCCTCACAATGCCATGGTTTTACAGTAATCCGCTTTTTTTCAAACTTTTTTGTATGCAAAAGCTGGTAGAAAATCCAATGCTTCATATTCCTTTCAGAGTGGGAAAAAATCTGATTGAATATAATCCAAAAATTATTGGAAAGAAAAATAAAGATTCTGTCCGAAAGGATTTAATGCTGGAGCTTACAAGAATCATTCTTCATCATCCATTCCGCTGCCCGGAAAATGAAAAAGATTTTGATATAGAAACCTGGTACGAAGCAAGTACAATGACAATTACCCAGAAGGGAGTTGCATTTCGCGGTTTTGAAAAAAATCGGGATATTGAATATTACTATAAAAAGCTTCGTGAAAAAAATATGGATTTGTCTTTTGGAAAGGGGTCGCCTTTTGGAATGAGTTTACCGGATGAATCTGAAGAAAAATCTTCTTCTGAAAATGAAAGCTCTCCTTCGATAAACTTTGATACCAATGCTTCAAGTTTTTTTAGTGAAGAAGATTCTAAGACTGCAAAAGGGAAAGATTCAGAATCAGATTCAAACGAAGAAAAAGATAATAAGACGATGGCAGAGCAGACTTCAGAAAAAGAGGAAGGAAAAGAAGAGATGTATGAAGGTTTTGCTAAAAGTGAAAATTCTTATGCAAAAGAAGATTCTAAGACTGCAAAAGGGAAAGATTCAGAATCAGATTCAAACGAAGAAAAAGATAATAAGACGATGGCAGGGCAGGCTTCAGAAAAAGAGGAAGAAAAAGAAGAGAAGAATGATGGTTTTACTAAAAATGAAAATTCTTATGCAAAAGAAGGTTCTGAATTGTGGAGCTGCAATGACGAGGAAGCTGAAAAAGAAATGGATGATTTCATGAGGGAAAATAATAATCTCTGGGGCAATCTTTCCGGTCATGTTGAAGAGCTGCTTTCATTCTTAAATGCAAAAAGAGCAAAAATTCCTTCATGTATAAAACTACTTGAATATTTTAAAGGCATTCATGGAAACGCTAACTACTCGCTTACAAGAATGCGTCCCAGCCGCAGATTTGGTTATACACAGATGGGTAAAAAACATAGACCGGAACCTGGAAAAATTCTTGTTGGAATTGATGTCAGCGGTTCTATTGAAGATGAACAGATTATTCGGTTTTATCATGCAATTAGAAACGTTTTTGACAGGGGCATAAAAAACATAGAAGTTTTTCAGTTTGATTCAAAACTCAAAACAGAAAAGCCGCTTCCTTTTAGAAAGACTGCAGAAATAAAAGTGCAGGGACGCGGAGGAACTTCTTTTCAGCCTCTTTTTGATTATGCAATAAAAAATCAGAGAAATTATGACGGACTGATTATTTTTACAGATGGTTTTGCACCTGAAGTAAAAATTCACAGAAGATTTACGACAAAGGTTTTGTGGGTTTTGAATAACCGCAATTTATATTGCAATGTTAATGAAAGTTTAAGCAAAACAGGTTTTGTTACGGCTTTGGCATAAATATAAAAAGGTGAAAATATGTGCGAAAAAAATCTTATAACTTTTAGATTTAAAGATACCTGTGAGGAATACAGCGCGGAGCTTGTTCCGTTAAAACGAAAGTCAATTTACGGTGAGCGAAAAGTTCTTGCGCTTGATAAGGACGACAATGAATGCAGCCGCATTATGTACGATGAATCAGATATGACTCTCTTTCCTAAAAAATCTTTAGGAATTTGCAGATTTGATGAAGAAGGAAAAATCTATTCGGGGAAAGTTGAAAGTGAAGAAAAATCTGCGTCAGAATACAGCGAGTATTGGAAATACAACAACACCTTAGAAGAAATACCTGCAGACTATAGGTGGCTTTTTCCTAGTGATGCAAAAACAGTTTATACCCTGGAAGGTGGCGACATTATTGCTGTCCTCAATTGTATTGGTGACAAAATATTTTGTTATAAAGGTAGAGATTTATTATTTCAAAGAAATGGAAAGATTTTCTGGATAAAGCCTGTTGATGGAGTGCGGCCCGGTGACTATGCAGAAAAAAGTGTCGGCTATCAGCCGGATGACGAACCTATCGTGTCTGACATCACAGATCTGGATGACATTAATTTTGATATGTTTTGATAAAGGGGAGTAAAAATGAAACTGATTTCTATTGGCGACGGACATGGAAAAAATGCAATGGTTGGAATTGCGCCCTTCTATCATAAGATTGAAAAAAAGGAAAAAAGCACTGCGATTTCTCACCGCATAATCAAGTCGACTATTAAAACAAATATTTCTGCGCTTGAAGAAATGGCTTCGAAAAATGATGATCTTCTTTTTGACAATCTTATAAAAGGCGACCCGGAAATTGATTTACAGGAAGAAGGCCGTTTTACCGGAAAACTTCATTACATTTATGCAAACGAAAAAAATGAACCTGTTTCAGATGTAAGATTTCAGGAACAGATTTTTTATTCGGATGGTGCTTTGAGAGAGCAGCGTGCCTTTAATCCCAACGAGGCCAACATTCAAAATGAGACTCTGCCTATCAGATGGACAGGAGTTACTATCCCGGTTTATGAAGCGATGCGGCGTTACATCTTTACTCACACCTATCAGCTCTTTCATACAAACGGCCTCACCTATTCATTTCTGTTTGATATGGCAAAACAGTTATTCGAAAAAAAAGAAATGATGTTTATAGGCGGTGGTGCGGGCGGCTCAGATCCTATCGTACTGATGAAGGGAGGCAAAAAATACCGCGGCTTTATGAGCGGCGAAATCGGTTACAACAACACATCGTACAAACTTTTAATTCACCTTACAGATATCGATTTGGAGGATTATTGATGGATTTGATAAAACGACTGGAAGCAGTTATGGCCGCCGAGGCCGAAAAACATTTTCTCGAGAACAGCAGAAAACTTTTTGACGAAACCGCCATAGAATACAAGCACAGACTCTCAGGAAAATTCGTTCTAACAGATCCTTTGAAAATTGCTGAGATTGAAGGAAGCAATATTTGCATTACCCGAAAACTCGATGGCGAAATGCGGACAGTTTATTTTGACGGCACCACCACTGTAATGTTCACGACCGGCGGTAAAGAAGAAAAGGATTTTCCATGCCTCGAGGAGTTTACTAAAAAGCTTAAAGCAGTCGGAATTAAATGCGCAGGCTTTGCCGCAGAATTAAATTTCATCAAACCAGATGGCAGTCGCAGCCGTGTTTCAGATGTAATTCATGCAGTCGCAAACGAAGAGCTTCATGGCTCTCTTGCGCTCTCGCCTTTTGACATTCTTTTTATTGATGATTCGAAATGGCAGGTTGAGCATTATGAAAAGACGTATGAAAAAATGGTTGAGATTTTTGGTGGTTTCGACAGGCTCAACCACCACTCTCTAGTTTGCCCGGTGCAGATGGAACGGGGAACTTCTTCCAGTGACATCGCAAAGGTTTACAAAAAATGGGTTCTCAAAGAAAAAGCTGAAGGCCTTGTCGTTCATACTGAGCAGCCTGTTATTTGGAAAATCAAACCGCTTCATTCAATTGATGCTGCAGTAATCGGTTATACGAGTGATGAAAACGGAGTTCGCGACCTTTTGTTTGCGGTGATGGAACCTTCGGGCATTTACAGAATTTTCGCAAGCGGCAGTAACGGGCTTTCAAATAAGCAGCGAAAAATTCTCGAAGTAAATCTTTCTTCACTTACGGTTTCATCAAATCTGATTTATACAGATTCGCAGGGAGTTGCTTTTCAAATGATAAAACCGGAATTTGTTTTTGAAGTTACGGCCACAGATTTCGCAAATACAAACTGCCTTAATGACAGCTTTAAAAATTATATTGTTGAATATTCAAAAGAAAATGGCTGGAAGATGAGAGGAAAAGTTCCGGGCGTTGCAACATATAATCTTTCAATCGTTCGTTTACGCGAAGACAAAAAATGTGTTGAGCCGGATATTGCAGTTCACCAGCTTCAGGATTTATGTCCTTTTCCGAATGCAGAAAAAAAGATAAAGCCGGAAAATCTTTCGGACAGCACTATTGTTGATCGCAAAGTTTTTTACAAACAAAGCGGCTGCCGTAAATATGTAAAGAAATTTGTTCTGTTAAAAACGAACAAGGAAAAGACAGAACTGTATTCAAAATACATTTTGCATTTTACGGATTACAGTTCTCACCGCGAAGAAAAAATGAAAATATCAGTGTGGTGCTCAAGCGATAAACGAGAGCTCCAGGAAAAAATGGAAAAGATGATTTATAGATCAGTAAAATCAGGTTGGGCAACACAATAGGAAATTTTATGAATACATTAATTTATGATTTTGTCTGTACATTTTTTCCCAAGCATAAAAAGTTCTGGGAAAATCTGACACAGGAAGAATATGCTTTTTTGAATGTAATTCCATATCACGATAAGGCTCTCAAAAGAGTTTTGTTTTATCCGGAAGAGAACATCGAAGAAGTTGAAAAATATCGTAATAAAATAAACGACCTCAAAACAATTATTTCTCACAGAGAATGTGTTTTTGATTTTTATTTGTTTAAGCACCTTTCAAATTCCAGAATGCCATATTACGCTTCAAGGTTTGATTTTATTTTTGCTGAGCCAACAAAATATGAAACTCAGATAAAGGCATTAAAATCAATCAAAAGTTATATGAATAAAATTTATGATTTTATTCCGCAGTTTTATAGAGCGCATGAAAAAGATAAGCATTCAAAATTTGAAACTGTCTTTGGAAAATTTTATGAGCATGTTGATTCAGTAACTTTTAAATCAAATTTTGAGATTGTAAATTTCAAAAGAAATCAAATGAATCTTATTCCGTATCTTATTGAATACAGAAATGCAAATCTCATCGACTGGTTTGTACAGAATTATTCAGAAGAGATAAAAAGGATACGGGAATATAAAATTCAACCTTCGGAATATTATGAATTTTATGGTTTAAAATCACAGGTTTACAAAGTTGAAGATTGCTTAAAGTATGAGGCGGAAAAAAGAATCAACGAACTGCTGAATAAATACAAATATTATGATGCGGATATTCAGAAAAAGGACGGTTGTTTTACAATCAGATACAGTACAAAAAATTCATTGTTTGGTTCTTACTGTACCTGCTATGTAAATATGAATAATCTTGATCAGGATTTGCAGAATTTTGAAATTTCATTACAGGATGATTAAATGGGTAAAATCACAATTTCTTCAGAAGAACTTTTACGCTTTGGCGGAATAGACTATTGTTTGGCAAAAAAAAATTATTCCTCACTTCAGGATTGTGAAGTCACACTTTCGGGAAAACCGGGAGCGCTTGAATTAATGATTTTTGAAAAGTATCTTTCCGATAATCATATTACTTTAAAAAGTTTACGAATGGGCGGTGGTAAAGAAATTTTTAATATCAACGGTTATAAGGTTTTGACAGAATTAAATTGCTGTAATCAAAATCAGATTGAAAAAAATAAGAAAATTCTTGAGCACATAAATTCAGAGGAAAATAAAGAGCTCTGGGCTTCGATGGTAAATACATTCAGTGCATTTTCAATAAAAGGGCCTTCATTCTGGAAATTTAATTTTGAAAAATTAAAGCCTCTGTTATCAAAAACGGCTGCGGACTCGGAAGTTGTTTCTGTAAAAAAACTGAAGGTCTTGTTTGGAAATAATTATGATATAGGAAACAATTTAATTCTTGCGTCCAAAAATGAAGTTCCATCTGATTTTATAGAAAACTCTGAAAAGCTGATTTCAAATCTGAAGGAAATTACAAAAGATAAAAGGGCAGTGTATTCCAAAAGTAGAATGTCCGATGTTCTGCTTTACTCAACAAAACTTTTTCATCCGAACAGCGAAACTCTTTTTTTTATTCAGGTTGAAAATGGAATTGAATTTCTTGCACCGAATTTGAATCTCTATCTTTTTTTCTCAGATTTTGAAACTCATTTGATTGTGCCGTATTTTGAATATCTAAAAAATAATTTTATCAACCTTACAAAAAATTATGCTGACTTTGTAAAAGGAAATACGGTTATTGAAAGATTCAAAGAAAAGGAAAATGAAAATCTTAATGACATTACTTATGATTCACGAAACAGAATGCTGCAAAAAATCAAACAGGTTAATCCTTGCGAACATATAATTCAAAATTGCAGTAAGAAAATAACTGAACTCGCTGCTTCGTATAACTTGGATTTAAGTTGTTCTAAAAATGAAGATGCATTTAAAATATTGATCACAAAGAATGATGATAATTCACAAAAGAGAAGTTTTGATTTTACGATTCAAAAACGAACTATTATAGAAAACTACGATAACACAATGCAAATGCTGGAAAAAGAATTCAAAAAGATTTCGGCAAGAGTTTGCTAAGTTGAGGAGGAAAAAATGATTACAGACGAAATGTTACCAAAAGAAAATGTTCAAACTTTTATTGAGCGTTATGAAGATCCTGAAAATCCGAATAATCCGCGGCTGTTTTGGGAAGTGCATATCAGAATGCTGAGTAACGAAAATAATGCTGTGGCTGGAACTGATTCTGAGGCGTGTACTGAAATTGAAGAAATTAGTAAGTTGTTGAACAAAGCTTTTTCTGCGGCTGGAGCTAAGTTCACAATTACAGAAGACGGCAAAGGAATCATTTCAAACTATTTCCGCGGCATATTTAAAACAACGTGGAACGATGAAGACTTTCCGGAATTTGATAAAGGTCAGGAAAATATTTTTGAAGAGATTTTTACTGGCGAAGAATCGTATTCAATTGTTGCGGCAAGCTCAGAATTAAATATCTGCAGATGGATTTACAACGGTGATAAATTGATTTCTTTTGAAGATGATTTACAGAACTGCGAAAGAAAATTTCTGGATGCCTACGGAAATTACTGCAGCCTGAACGATGATGCCTGCGGATTAAAAGTGAGCAGCAGCGAAGATTCCATAAATGAAATATTCAGTCTCCCGGTTGAACAGATGCTTGATCCACTTATGGCAGATGATGTTTCCAGCGAAGTTTTAAAATTCCCGGAGTTCATGCACATGGCAATGATGTACAGATATAATTACAGCAAGTCAGATTTTTCTGAATACCTGCATGATAACGGTGCTTATCTTCTGGACATGAACGGAAACAAAATCACATCGCTAAAAGATTTTCATCATTCCGAACCGGATAACGAAGGCTACATTCGTTACCCGGTTCCCGCAAGTGATTTACAGGAGCCGGTAACTTTTGCTCCGAAATTTACAGAAGAAGCAGAAAAGCTTTGGCGGAAGAAAATTGAATGATTATTTTGAATTATTAGTTATTTGCTCACATTTAAAGCAAAAATTAATAAATTTAACCAAATTAGCTGAAACCCAATTTTCAGATAACATATGTTCCAATTTATTTGGTTCCTGTATTTCTTTTTTAATGATAGTATCTGCTAAATCATTTGGAATTGATGCTTTTGGATTTTTTTCTTTTAGCTCTCTTTTCCTTTCTGTTAAAAGAGACTCTATTTCAAGAAACTTTGTTATTTTTTCATAATTCTCTTTTGAAACAAATACTGAGAGCGAACCTTTTTTTATTTTTCCATAAGACCAAACTAAATGATCAAATTCATCAAAAATATTTTTATTTTTAATATTTAACACTTTTTTTAATTCGGTACAGATAATTATTAATTCTTTTACGAGGTTTGTAGATTTTTCTTTAAGCTGAAGGGGTTCGTCATTATTTGTTTTTTTTATTTCAAAATATTTAAGAATATTATTTGTATTATTACGAACCAAAGAATCTTCTATAGGAAAATTGTATTTCGAAACATAATAACTGTATTTTGAAATGAGAGAACGTGCTGCC
>CAMVBP010000041.1 GCA_947165795.1 uncultured Treponema sp. | reverse complement strand
CGAATCCGGCTTGTTTCTTACAAAAAGCCCGCCAATAATACTGATAACAGGCAGCAGCATTCCAAGTGCGCCAAGCACATTTCTGTGGAGCAGAGGGCTGATTGGTTTTACGTTAGTTTTTTCATCCATAATTAAAAAATCCTTTTTTATATTACTTAACCTTCATTTCAAATACACCATCCCACTTCTTTGGAGGTGGGTTTGTTTTAAAGTGTGCTATACGGTCAATGAATACTACAGATGGCATGTCCTGATACTTTTCGTTACATAGCTGGAACATTTCTTCGGCCTTATCCCAGGATTGCTTGCGGTAAGCTTCCAGTCCTTTTTCGAACAGGTCTTTTATTTCAAAAAGCTTGTCCACTGCGGCTGCCTTTGTCTGAAGAATTTCATAAATACGAACAGGTTCATTTTTTCCTTTAACCTTAATAAAATCAAGCTCTCGGCAGACAAAGGAATCTTTAAGCTTGTCAAAAACTGCTTCTGTAATTATTGCCTTTGAACCATAAGCTTTATTTGCGCCTTCAAGACGTGCAGCAAGATTTACTGTATCTCCGATTGAAGTAAAGTCCATGCGGCTTCTAGCCCCTACAGAACCGAATACGACTTTTCCTGTGTTTATACCGATTCCCATAGAAATGTAGTCTGAACCGTCTGCTAAAGCCTGCTGCTGCTGTGCGCGCATTGCAGCACGAATTTCCATAGCTGCCTTACATGCATTATATTCCTTTTTAGGACCGGCAAAGAAAGCCATCATTTCGTCGCCAACGAATTTATCAATATCTCCGCCGTTGTTTAAAATAATTTCTGTTTCAATATCAAGATAGTGATTTAAAATTTCTACAACATCCTTTGGCTGTTTTCCTTCGCAAAGTGTTGTAAAGCCGCGGATATCTGTAAACAGGAAACACAGTTCGCGCGACGTTGTAGATTTTTTAATATCCTTATCTGCTGCCTGAAGGGTAGAGAACGAAATGTATGGAATTATTCCCCGTATAATTCCAACCATGTTTTTAATTTCTTTAGACAGGTCTTTTGTTTCGTCGCGTGTTTTAATTGAATCTATAAATGTAAGCTGTTCAGCAGAAATCTTTGAATTTCCGTCGAGGATTTCTTCGAGTGTGTTTGAAGACTTACGAACGTTAGTCTTAAGATATAAAAGAGGATTTGTAATAAAGTCTGCAATAAGAAGTGCAAAAATAATTGCAATGTAAAGGAACATTACAACCATTGTATAAACATAAATCTTTACGTGGAAATATGAACGCATAAGGATTTCTGTTTTGTAAGTTACAATAGAGAAACCTACAAGTTTAAATCCGGCTTTGCGTGTAAAAGAAACAGGGTAAATATATTTACATAATTCTCCGTCCAAAACCGGCTGCTTTTTATAAGTACCATTCATAAAGTTTGTAAAATATTCACGGGCTTTTTCTGCACTGATTTTTTTCTCTGTATCAGGAATGTCTTTTACGTGGCCTGTTGCAGTTGTATAAGAGAATACGTCATATTCAGGCCATGCGATATTGTCGATTGTAACTTCACTTCCATCTTCATTAGCAACAAAAGAAACTTTATCTCCTTCTTTCTGGAAAATAATGTTTCCAGGAACGCTTGCTGTAATAATATCAATTCGTTCAAAAGGACAGTCTGCATAACTGTTTGCTTCTTTCTGCTGTGTAAAGTAAGGTGCAATCTTTTCGTATTTTCCGTCTGCAGAATCATAAACTGTAGAAGTCTGTTCTGCCTGTGAACGTCCTACATCGCTTACTGCTTCCGTAAACATTTTGTTGTAGCTTCGCAGAATAAGAATTGTAAAGATTACCATAATTACGGCAATAACGCTTATGATTGTAAGAGTGAGTTTTGTCTTAATTGAAATTTTTGTTTTTTGTTTTGATTCAGCCTGAATCTTTTTGTATTCAGCAAATTCAGGATTCATTTCACGTAAGAACAGAATTCCAAAAATAGACATAAAGGCATGAGAAATAAATGCGGCTCCAAACGAGGCGTAAACTGTAATTGGCAAATGGAGGAACCAGCGCCAGCAGTTAGCAAAAATTATAAGACAGGTAATCGAACAGAAAAGATAGAAAGTAAGGCTTATATATGTAAGCACATAAAGAACCGTATTAACCTTTCCTTTTATAAAAAGCGAAATTAAAAGGAACAGTCCTGTAAACGGTACAAAATAAATCATAAAGTATACAAGATGAAGAGCGCTTTCCTGAATAGAAGAAGCCTGTGTAAATGGAAGCAGGTAAGGATAAATAAGATTTGCAGTGCTTTCTGAATCGCCAAGACTTATGCTTTCCATTCCCATAGGAAGTAAAAAAAGTGCAATCATCATTGCAGCAGGAATAATTCTGCAGAAAAAGAAAAAGAACTTTTTTGAATTAAATTTGATTTTTCCTTTTAATGATATTTTAGATTTTTTTGCTTTAGATACTTTGTTTTTCATTTTAAGATTCCAGTTTTTTAGAATATAATATAGAATAATATTCTATATTATATATATGAAAATTTCTAGCGCCGGATTTTTTCCCAAAGAAATCAGCTTTATAATTTATTGCTTTTTTATTTGAGGGAAATATATTATTGTTAATAACAAAAGTCGTCTTTAAAATATTTTTTGCAACTGCAGTTTTGCCGTTGGCAAAAGCTGCATATATCGCGCATCCATGCGCGACCGCTAACGCGGAGTTTTAGGAGGAATAGAATGAAAAAGAATTTCGGTAAAAAAACTTGTCTTTACCCGATGCCTGTTTTTATAATTGCTACTTATGATGAAAACGGAAAGCCAAATGCCATGAATGCAGCATGGGGAGGAATACATGATGATAATCAGATTGCAATTTGTATTTCTCCTGAACATAAAACTGCATTAAATTTAATTTTGAAAAAAGCATTTACGGTAAGTATGGCAGATGCCGCTCATGTAAAAGAGTGCGATTATTTTGGAATTGCGTCCGGAAATAAAGAGCCAGAAAAAATTGCAAAAGCAGGCTTTACTGTTACTAAATCTGAATTTGTTGATGCGCCTGTAATTAACGAGCTTCCTATGTGCCTTGAATGTGAACTTGTAAGTTATGATGTTACAACAGGCTGCATGGTTGGAAATATTATAAATGTTTCTGCCGATGAAAGTGTTCTGACCGACGGCGAAATTGACGTTACAAAATTAAAGCCGATTACATATGATTGTGTAAGACACAAATATGTTGAACTCGGTCAGACTGTAGGAAATGCTTTTAGCGATGGAAAAGCTTTGCTGTAATAACTAAAAGCAGAATACTGCTGTTGTTAAAGGCGGAATTGTAATGGTTCCGTCTTTATTTTTTTTAACCTCGTTTGTGCTAAAGTCCGGCGGAAAATTAACCGGCAAATCCACTGAAACAGTTGTGTCGCCTGCAGAAACATTATTAAGCACAAGTGCAGATTGTTTTTCGTTTTTCATAATCCATGAAGAAACTGCACTGTTGTTTACATCAAAAACTTCGAATTTTCCGTTGAATGCGCTGCAGGAATTTCTGAAGTTTATAAGATTAATGTAATAATTTGTAAGTGAATTTTTATCTTTAAGCTGCTCTTTAAGGCTTTTAGTTTTTTTGTTGTAAATGCAGTCCTGTTCATTTGCCCACGACGTCTGGTATTTGTCGTTGCCGCCCCACAAAAATGGTGTTCGCTTTGTTTCGTCTTTTGTACCGCTCATCATTCCAATTTCTTCGCCGTAGTAAACAAATGGAATTCCCTGTGTAAGAATGTACATTCCTGCTGCAAGCTTAAGCTCTTCCGTGTTGCCTTTTAAGAGGCCTGCAATTCTGCTCTGATCATGATTTGATAAAAATGGTGCGTCTATATAATCCGGGTTTTGTCGCGAGTAGGCGAGAAGGTCGTTATATATTATTTGTGCATAAATATTATTTCCGTCGTCGTTCTGTTTTATTCTTTCCAGAATATAGACATCGCCCATGTCAAAATGAAAGACTGAATTTAAGCCGCCGAGCGCCTGTGCGCGAATATTTGTATGATCCCAAACTTCGCCTACGCTGTAATTCTGCGGATTAATTTCTTCAAGATATTCGGTAATTTCTTTCCAAAATTCATTTGCAGATTCTGTTGAAGTTATAAAACCGTTAGGCATTTTTATTTTATCGTAAATGTGACCTGCGGCGTCAAAACGGAAGCCTGAAACTCCTTTGTCTGTCCAGAACTTTAAAACGTTTTTCAGCTCTTTTCTAAGTTCCGGGCAGTCAAGGTTGAAGTCGGGCATGCCTTCGTAAAATTCTCCGGCGTAATATGAATTTCCAACTTTGTTCCACAATGCGTGGCCCCAGATTTGTTGATTTAAAGAATAGTCTTTTACGTTTCCTGTATTTTCGTTTACTGGATTCTCAGAAATCCAGTGGTACCAGGCGCGGTGCGGATCTTCCGGATTTTTTGATGCCGTAAACCATTCGTTGTTTGAAGATGAATGATTGAATGTAATATCAAGCATTACGGCAATTCCGCGTTCGTTGCAGGCCTTCACCAGGTTTTCAAAATCTTCCATAGTGCCGTAATCAGGATTTACCATGTAATAGTTGTCTACATCGTAGCCGTGATAAGAATGCGACGGATAAATCGGTAGAAGCCAGATTCCGGAAATTCCAAGCTCGCTGAGGTAATCGAGTTTTTGTGTAATTCCGTTAAAGTCGCCGATCCCGTCTTTATCGCTGTCGGCAAAGGAACGTACAAAAAGGCTGTAATAAACTCCCTGCCGCGGATTTAATTCTCTTGCTGTTTTTGAAGTTGCAGAAGAATTTTTTGCGCATGAAGTTATGCCTGCCAAATAAAAAATTACTGAAAGTATTAATAAGATTTTTTTGAATTGTGATTTTTTGGAAATGAATTTCATAGTGATTAAAATAACTTACGTTAGTTAGTTTCCGTGTATTCCGCGTGCAGGAGACTAGCCCAGATTGTAACGGCTGCCTGCAGTTCCCGCTTTGTTTACAAAGCGGGAATGAAGCGATAGCGGAACCGTGAAAAGCTGGATTGGTAAATATAACGCAGGGCGGCAGAGAATTAGTTTATTTTCTGCCATGCCTGTGCTCCAGAATTTTATTCTTTTCCGCCTGTTCCTGCGAGCGACTGCAATAAAGATTTTTGACCAAGAACAAAGAGGATTGTAAATGGAATTGCAACTAAAAGTGCACCGGCTGCAAACATTGTAAAGTGATCTGCGGCACGTCCGTTAATCATTTCGTACAATCCAACTGCAAGTGTTTTTTTGCTGTCGGTTCTAAGAACAAGTCTCGGGAAAATAAAGTCCATCCATGGACCTGTAAAACTTGTAAGTGCAAGAAATACAATCTGAGGTTTTGCAGCTGGAACTACAACTTTTAAAAAGGCTCCAAGTGGTGTTGCTCCATCGATGTATGCTGCTTCTGCTATGTCTCGTGGAACAGTATCAAAGTAGCCTTTCATGAGCCAAGAGTTGAATGGAATGCTTCCAGTTGAATAAACCAGAACAAGCCCCCAGAGTGTATTTAAAGCATTTAGCTTCCATAAAATAACATAAGTCGCAATCATTCCGATAAAGCTTGGGAACATCTGAAGAATAATCATAGATGCCATTACAGGCTTTTTAAATGGGAACGAAAAACGGCTGAAGATGTAACCGCACAGACTGCAGACTACAACTGTGATTATTGTATTTGAACTTGCAATAATCAGTGTGTTCAAATACCAGTGAAAATAATTTGTCTGTGTAAAAAGTCTCGTGTACTGGAACAGCGAAAGCTTCTGATTAAAAGGAACAATACTTGTAGAAGCAAGAGAGTTCGATTCAGAAAAAGATGCGCTGATTGTAAACGCAAGCGGGTAGAGTACAAGGAATACCTGAACAACAAGAATTACCGTAAGAAAAAATACTGCTACTGAAAATGTATTTGTTTTCTGATTTTTATCTTTCATTATAATTCACCATCCTTGAATGCCTTTGTATGTGTAAAGTTGTACAAAGCAAACGGTACTAATACTATGAATACAAGAATTGAAAGTACAGATGCGAGCTGATACTGGTTTGGTGTATTCATTGTAAGTTTGTAAATCCAGGAAATCAAAAGATCTGTTGAACCTGCCTGTGTAGAAATGGTAAGGTTTTCGCTTCCAAGCATGAGGTTTGGTCCGCCGCTTGTAAGGAAGAATACCGCACCAAAGTTATTTATGTTTCCTGCAAACTGCATGATGAGTGCAGGTTTTAACTGATACATTACTAAAGGAAGTGTAATATGGCGGAACTGCTGCCAGCGGGAAGCGCCGTCTATCTGAGCGGCTTCGTATTGTGCCTGAGAAATTGCCGTCATTGAACTTGTTGTAAGAATCATACTGTAAGGGAATCCAATCCAGATGTTAACAAGGACTAACGTAAGTTTTGCCAGTGTAGGATTAGATAGCCATGGAATATTTTGTGTAATGATGTGACAGAATTGTAAGGTTCTGTTGATTGGTCCGAAGGTTCCGTTCAACAGGTTTGCCCATACAAATAATGAAAGCATCTGTGGAATTGCATAAGGAAGTATAAATATTGTTCTGTAGAATTTTGGAATTCTGATTCGCTTGTCTCTAAGAATTACAGCGAACATAAATCCTACAAAGAAACAGGAGAAGGTTGAAAGAACTGCCCAGACAACTGTCCACAAGGCAACTCTTGCAAAAGCTTTAGGCCAGTTTCCTCCAAGATTTCTTGAGAACATTGTTTTAAAGTTTTCTATTCCAACCCAGTCTACGAGATTTTTTGGCGGAATGTGATCCGGAGAAGAATAGTTTGTAAATGCAATGAGCATAGAAAAGAGCAGCGGAATTAATGTAAAAATTGAAATCATTAAAACTGCAGGTGTAATTCCGATTGAAGGGAAAGCTTTTGTTGCAAGATGATTTCGTATTTCTTTTGAAGAAGGAAATTTTCCGCGCTGAATGATTAATAATGCATCTTTTTTTCCGGTTTTAATTTGAGAAATATATATAAAAATAAAGATTGCCAGAATGATCAGGGCAAAAAGTCCTTCGATCATCATAAAGATGGAATGATCCAGAAGTTTAATTGGCGTTCCTGCAGGCTTTGGAGTTCCTAAAGTAATGAGTCCTGCTAAAGCCGATGGAATTGCATAATTAAAAACCGGAGTGCAGCATAAAATGATGAGAACTTCAATAAGCATCATAAAAATGCCGCGAATATATTGTTTTAGATATAAAACCTGTCCAAGTCCCATAAAACAGCAGGATGCAATTTGAGTCTTTTTTGCCAGATTACATGGTATTGAATTAACTGTCTGATTATCCATATAAAAACCTCTTTTTTCAGAGTGAAAAAAAGCGGCCATTGCAAAGAGGAGCAATTGCAATGACCGTTTATGAAATTATTTTATTTTGCAGCTTCCATTGCGGCAGCAGCAGCGTTCAAATCCTGAGTTACATCGTCTCCATCCCAGATTCCGCCGTAAGCACTACCCATTGCTGACCAGTATGTTCCCATCTGTGGGATTGTTGGCATTGGGAATGCATAAGCAGCCTGTTCAAGAATTCCGTTTGAAAGTGGATCTGTAATTACAATGTCACTTCTTGGTGGAATCTGTGCTGTAATTTCGAATCTCTTTGTAAGAGCTTCTTTAGACATAAGGAACTTAGCAAAATCTTCTGCTTCTTCTTTGTGTTCTGTGTAAGCACTTACGAAAGCAATACGAACTCCAGAGAATGAAGTTGCAGGTTTTCCGTCTCCAAATCCAGGAATTGTAGTAATTCCGTAGTTTACGCCGCTCTGATTAAAATCTGCAATCTTCCATGGTCCTGTAATAATCATAGGAGCTGTTCCTTCTACGAATGCAGAGTTACAGAAGTCATCAGAAAGGTCGGCAGATGGAACGTCGAGAATCTGTTTGCGGAGGTTCTTGAAATATTCAAGACCTTTGATTGTTGCAGGTGCATTAATGTTGTGCTGGCTCTTGTCATCACCGTTTGGTCCAAAGAGTGAAGAACCGTAAGCAGCCATGAACATATATGAATAATATGCGTTGCCAACGCCCCAAACTAAAGCGTATTTGTTCTGAGATTTGTCATTCCATGTTTTTGCAAAAGAAATAACTTCGTCCCAGGTTTTTGGTGGATTCTGAATAATATCCTTGTTATAGAAAAGTGCGTAAGTTTCAATGGAAAGAGGGTAACCGTAAAGCTTTCCTTCGTAAGTTCCTGCTACTTTTGCTGCATCAACAAAGTTGTTGATAAAAGATGTATCAGAAACTGGGAGAACGTGACCTCCTGCTACAAGTGCTCCAACATGATCGTGTGGTGCAACAAATACGTCTGCTCCAACTCCTGCCGGACCGTCAAGTTCAATTTTTGCACGAGCATCTGGAGATGCAACCGGTTCGTACACAATATCAATGTTAGGATGAGACTTTTTATACTCTTCAGCAGCCCATTCCATAAACTGGCGTTCCGGACCATCAGATTCCCACATCTTGAGAGTAACTTTCTTTTCTCCACAAGAACTTAATAAAACAGCGGAAAGACAAACAACTCCTGCCATTAACCCAATATGTTTTTTCATAGTACCTCCAAAAACATCGTAAATTGCTGATGGTGTCGGTTCAGCAGATTTAAGATGCCTGATTTTTATAATTTTATTCTAACATCAACAAAAAAAAAATCAATAAAAAATAATTGTAATTACTATTATCTTATTTTAGGTGAAAAATATTTTATAAATCGTTATATTTTTCTACGATTATAACTCCATTTTTCGCTAAAACAGTCTTTTCTGATTTTTCCTGTGCCAGAATTCCATTACCAAATATTATTTTGCAGTCTCCTGCATATTCAGAAACGTTTTGATCAGAATCCGTAAAGTTTGCAATTAACGTAAGCTTATGCTTGGAATCGTCGCTGGTTTTCTGAATGCAGAGAATGCGTTTATTAAAACTTTCAGAACTATCAGAAGGATAAATGAATTCTGTCTGATATCCGCTCATTGCTGCATAATTTTTTCTGACTTCAATAAGTTTCTTGAAAAGCTTTAAGTCTTCATCGCATTTTCCGCTTTCAATTTCGTCCCATGGCATGCATCTTCTGCAATCCGGGTCTTTTCCGCCTTCCAGGAAAACTTCTGTTCCATAATATATACATGGGCTACCAGAAAGTGCGAACATTATTGCAAGAATCTGTACTGCTTTATCGCGGTTCTGAGCTTTTGTAATAAGCCTCATAGTGTCATGACTGTCCATAAGATTGAACATAACGCGCTGTGTCTGAATAAAATAATCTGTAAGGCAGCGGTTTACGTCCTGTTCAAAATTTCTTACGGATTCATTTTCGTTTAATGCAAATTTGTAAATTGCGTTTTGAAGAGGATAGTTCATGATTGCATCAAATTCATTTCCCCTGAGCCATGGAATTGAATTGTGCCAGATTTCGCCGATGATGTAAAAATCATCTTTTAAAGCACGCATGCTTTCCTGCAATTCGCGGCAAAAATCGTGACAGACTTCATTAGCTACATCAAGGCGAAGTGCATCTATATCGTATTCCTTTACCCAGTATTTGCATACATTTATAAGATACTTTCTGAGTTCTTTATTGTTTGTGTTGAATTTTGGCATATAATCGCAAAATGCAAAGGCAAAGAAATTTCCTTTTTCGGCATTGATTCCCGGTTTGCCTTCAAAATTCCAGTCGTTTACCATATACCAGTCGGCATATTTAGATTTCTGACGTTTCTTTAACACATCCTGCCATGCAAAAAAATCCCAGCCTGAATGATTAAATACTCCGTCGAGCATAATTCTTATTCCGCGAAGATGAGCTTCTTTTACAAGCTTTTTCATATCTTTTTTTGTTCCGAATTCCGGATCAATTTCAAAATAATCGGTTGTGTCGTATTTATGCTGAGTTGTAGAACAATTGATCGGGTTTAAATAAATACCGGTAATTCCAAGCTCTTTGAGGTAATCAAGTTTTTCTGTAATTCCAGCAAGGTTTCCGCCAAAGTGCTGCTGATTATTTACTTCTTCATTCCTTTTTGCCCAGGGTAAAATTTTATTATCCGGTCTGCTAGATTTTCCCCTGCAGAATCTTGAAGGAAAAATCTGATACCAGATTGTATTTTTTGCCCACGCAGGTGTAGTACAAATGTCGTTTTTATTCATCCATGGGAAAATAAAAGGATAGTATGAATCCATGTCTGCAAGAAAATCTTTTTCGCTTACAAGTCCGCTTTCGCCATAAATGTATGTTTCTTCGTCGCTTTGAATTTTGAAAAAATATTTGCAGCGTTTAAATTCAGGCTGAAGAGTTATTGTCCACCAGAAGTGATTCTGCAGTTCTTTTTTACAAGAGACCTCGGAGGTGGTGAACTGCCAGTGATAGGTTGAACCGTCATTTTCTTTTCCCCAGTCAAAAGGATCTCCCCAGAGAATATAAACCTTTTGAATTTCCTTTCCTGTTTTTAAATTTATTATAAGATTGTTTTTATCGAGCGGATAACAAAAATTATCAAACGCACGGTGTTCTATAGCAGATAAATTAATCATAAAATCCTCGCTTTTGTTCATTTTCTGACAAAATTCATACTAATATTGATTTATAGAAAAATTTAGTGGTATAATTATTTAAAAATATAATAAAAGTAACAATTATTGTTTTTCTTGCGGCATCTCTCGGCAGTTTTTTTGCATGGAGGTTTATTTTGATTAATTCTAAAAAACAGGAATCGCGACAAAGAGGTTCAGTTTCTTTTCCGATGGAATATTACAAAATAGATACTTCTCTTCCGGATTATGATTTACCCTATCACTGGCATGTTGAATTTGAATTTATCCATATACTACGCGGTGAATATACAATCTTTGCAGGTTCAAAAGAATACGTTTTAAAAGCCGGTGATTTTTTCCTTATGTCCAGCGGAATCCTTCATGGCGACAGCGAAGGCTTCCGTGGAAACTGCATTTATGAATCGCTGGTTTTTGATCCAAACATTATGCGCATAAATAATTACCTTACAGAGCCTTTTCTGGAAAAACTGATAGACGGCGAATTCTTTTTTATTCTTCAGCCGGATGAAAACAACAAGGATTTAATAAATACGATTTCCGAATTATTCAGAATAGAAAAAGTTCAGAATTCGGGATATGAATATTTTACAATTTCGCGACTGTTCGATTTAATGGCATATATCAGCGTTAATCATCTTTATGAAAAAAATGAACATTATATGAACGAGGGCGGAAAACTTGTATGGTTAAAATGTGTAATGAACCTTATTAAGCAGCAGTATTCTACTCAGATAACGCTGGACCAGATGGCTGACAGCGCAGGCTTTTCTCCAAAATATTTCTGCAGGATTTTCCACGAGGTAACACATTACACGCCTATGGATTATCTGAATCAGTACAGAATTAACAGAGCATCAGAAATGCTTTTAAGAACCGATGAAACTATTGAAGAAATTTCCTATAACGTTGGAATAAACGATATAAGTTATTTTATAAAATTATTTAAACGTTACAAAAATATAACGCCACTTAAATACAGAAACTCAGGAATAGAAAAAAGCGAAGTCCATAAGCAATTGGCTAATTTATAGAAGAACAGAACTATTATAAAAAAAACATATGTACATCCGCTGCAGCGTTCTTCAAACTGCCGAGAAGGCTCGACGCAAGCGTTGCTTGCTCTGTGGGCCGTTTACCGCGTTGGACTTTGTACCATCGCCTTCTATGCAGTTTGAAGCCCGCTTTCGCTACTGTACATATGAACTTTTATAAAAAAATATAAAAGTTCTGTGTTCTAAAATGCATTATTTAAAAACGGCAGTTTGTCTAACGATGCAACGGAAGTCCTTTTTTTTAATAAAATGGGTTTGCCTATTTATAGAATTTTCATTAAAATGTTTTTATTATTATTTAAGGAGTCTTTCTATGGCACGTACACATTATATTGCTGGAAACTGGAAAATGAACACAACAAAGGCAGAAGCAGTTGCTCTTGCTAAAGACCTTGTTGAACAGTTGAAGGGTAAAACAAACAAATATATGATTGGTGTTC
>CAMVBP010000040.1 GCA_947165795.1 uncultured Treponema sp. | reverse complement strand
CCACGGGCTGAAGTCGCCATCGACCGTGCGAGGACCGCAATGCACGCCATCGTTCCAGTCGTTACCGCAACGCAACGCACGCAAACCACCACTATTAGGAAGATAAGCCTGGCCCTGATTTGCGCCCAGAACATTCTGCCAGTTCCAGTTAGTAGAACTAAAGTCAAGAGAGAATGTTTTAGTCCATTCTGAAACATTACCCGCGCAATCAACAACATTCTTTGCAGAAATAGCATAAGGCTTCACACCTGAAACATTGTCAAAATCGCCTGTAGAAGGATCAACCTGACAACCAGTGCGGCATCTTGCAGTATTAGTTGTTTTAGTCCATCCGTAATTATTGGAACCGTCTTCGCCCTGAGGAGAACCGAAAGCACCCTGCAACCATTCATCATAAGACAAAAGGCGCAAGCCCTGACGAGCTGCAAGCTCATTGAAGTTAAACTGATTCAAGCCCTCTGTTCCGGTAGCAGGAAGCTCACCGTAAGCGATCTTTAATTTTCCTTCTGCAACAGAAAGACCGTTAGTGCCGGCCATAAATGTAATGGCTTCATCAACCGAAGGAAGATAAATACCTTCCCACAAGTTTTCATTGATTTTAACCATACCAGGAACAATTACCTTAGGACGATTTTTCAAATCCCAAACACTGTTAGGAACAATACCAGTAGCAACGTTATCCTGCCATTTAGTTCCTGAATTACCAAACTTATTGCCAGCTGAATCAATCGGAACCCACAAACCATCATCAGAAACTTTTCTGATATGTCCTACATGGAAGCCGCCAATCTTGCGGCTGTTATTAGCATTGAATCCGTCCGGATAAGTAGAATTCAAAGAAACAACAATCGAAACGCTTCCGCCTGATAAACAGATATAAACGTAATAATCTTTACCATGAGCAAGAACAGCACCAGTATCAAGATTTTCTGCTGGATCAAATTCAATTGCAGCTCTATTGGTAATCTGTCGCCATGCAACGCCATCATACAAATCAACCGCAAAGCCATCTTTGAGAATCAATTTATTCTCAGAATAAGCAAAAGGATCCTTCTTTACCAGGTAAGAAGAACCCACACACTTAAAATTTCCATTTTCCGGAATAGTAGCAACCGAGGCATCGTCAACGCCATCAGCCCAAAGTTTCAAAGCCATTTTTCTGTCTCCTATTCAATTTTTGCAAGCAGGGCATCAATCTCAGCATCGCTGAATCCGAGGCGGATTTTTTTGCAAGCTGGATTTTCAACTTCCTCATAATCATCAGCTGTCTGTTCTTCTACCGGAACAGATTCGCTGGACTTTTTCAAAACAAGCATAGTTGTATTGTTTTTCAAGTCTTTTAAAGCTGCAATCAGCTCACCCTTGCCGCTGTTAGTCGCGCAAGCGTAATCAACGGCGTTTTCATAGTCCTTTTTCGTATTGAACGATTTTGGAACTCCAACCATTTTCAGGCCTCCTTAATTATAATATTTATTTTAAATGGAACAGCCTCGCCCCATTTTTTTTCACCAAACTTAAAACTTCCCCATTTTGGCTGGCGGACAATATTCTGAACTTTGCCGTCCTTGATCTCCCGGATAACAAGATGCAAACCGGAAGAATCAACGCGCGTTCTAATCGGTAATACATCGCCGGTATCATCAGCCATCACCGCATAAACCAGGTAAGTGATATTAGAATTATAAGTTCTATTCAGACTTCCCCACGGAATAAGCGGCTCAGCCTTATCAGTTTTAACCTGTAAAAAACAACCGAGCAACTTTTTCTCAATAAGCTGCAAAATTGCCTTTAAAACATCAGAATCACCAACTTTATCAGGATTGCCGGAAATTCCAGTAATATCGCCGAAAGCAGCAACCCACAAAGCCTGATGCGCGCCGATTATATCATTCATCCATTTTTCACGATAAGGAGTTCCATCAATACCCTCATCAGTAGAAGCATCAATCGCCTTACCAGCAGGATAGCCTGGATCCGTATTATCAAAATAATTTGAGTAAGTTGAATCAATTCTAATCATCTTTAACCTCCTGACTTATATATATTCAACAAACAAAATCGCCGTCGTATGAGCCGGCTTGATTTTTAACACAATGTATTCCAAAAAGTTTTTCCACTTTTCTTCTACCTGTAATTTTTCCACATACATAATTGCGTTATAACGATTCCTGATTACTGACTTGCAGATAAAAAAGCAGTTTCTCCAGTAATCCGGAACCGATGGAAGCTCATAGAATGATTCAGAATCATTTTTAAGAACTGTCGGAATAAAATCAGAATCACCAATTTTATAACCGTTCACAGCATATTTATTGCCGTTCACCATCTTTTTATTTCCGTTTACCGCAGCATAAACAGCATTACTGTCTCGCGGATCACGAACCGGCAGATTTTCAACAATCTGGAAATCCGGAGAAATCAGCTGTAAAATCTGCAAAAGATAATCCTTGCCCTGACCGCCTTTGTTAATCTGCCAGAAAGAAGAAAGCAGCTTGCGGCGCATATCGTCTGAATACTGCTCTGCAAAAACAATTCCAAACTGTTTTTCCCACGCTTTAAGCTCTCGCGTAGTTTCCGCAAATCTGTCTCCGTAAATCTTTTCCAGGTAAGTCTGAAAATCTTGCGGAACATAACCAAGCCCCTCACAGAATTTCCGGAAAGAATTATCGCAGATGCTTCTAAATGCCTTAGACCGCGGATATAAAAATTGAACAACTTTCAACCATCCGATCATACAGCAACCCCATTGATATAAAGCGTTCCGAGCTTTGCCAACTCACCGCGTCCAAGCTGATAAGCTGCAATAGATTCACTGGCATGATATAAGCTCACGCCGGTAAAACTTGCAGTATTCGCAATGGCAATTTCATTTACAATGCCGATTAAATTATTCACGCTTATATCATCCATTCGGTTGTTATCAACCGAAAGACCGCGAATATAAGGCTCACGCTCCAGAAGATAGTTTTCGATATTTGTTTTCACAGTATCTTTCATCGAATCAATATCACCGTTATAACCTGTAATATAAACGTCAAAAATTTCTTCTGTAATCGTTTTAATATTTGTGTAGCTCTCATCAAAATCAGGATCCAAAACAGCAGTTAAAGGCTTACGCGTAGCCATTCCGGTTTCAGGATCGTATGTACAGCTTTTTCCTACAGCTTTAAGCATCGCACTGTCAGCAACACGGCTTCCTGTAGCTTCCTTGTCAGCGCAAACATAAAGAATTACACCGGCCGCTGAATTGTCGTCAGTGTACGGATAAATCTGATAAACGCCTGGAACTTCATTACCCCAGGCGCGATAATCAGCAAGTGCGCCGCCCTGAGGCTGAGTGCGCCATCTATTAACAACTCTATGTCTGTAGGATTCCACGCTCTCGCCGTCTGTCGCTTCTGTCGTAATATCAGAAATCTCCGCAGTATCACCCAGAAAGCCAAGCGGATTAACAAACTTTAATTCATCGCCATTATTAAGATTTCCAGCAGTTCCGCTTTCAGTACATTCAATATCAACTTCCTGAACGGCTCCGTCAGAAAGAAGGATTGCCTTTGTGGTAGTAACAAGATAAAGTTTCCCATTAAGGGAACTTTTAAGCTGAGTTCCCGAATTGAGAATACCGTCATCCAGAACGCTGATTTTAATTTTGCCGGCAAAAGTAGTGGCCTCATAAGGCTTGCCGCATCCGATCTGATTTCCATGCTCAATAAGTGGATTTACTTCTTTTCCCAGAACCTTGAAAATTCCATAACTGGCAGTCGAAGGAAACTGCTGCAAGAAAATCCATGCGCCCATTTTGTAAAGTGTAATGTAAAGTCCGGCAATTACCTTACAGGTAACACGAATAAAAGATTTAGGCAGCAGCCGGAAGTGCGTATTAAAAGCAGTCTCAAACCCATTCAGAGCAAGATCGTAAACCTCGCTTATAGTTTTATTTTCAAAATTAAAGTCCATTACTCATAGCCTCCCATTCAACGCCATACGTTGTAGATAAAATATTTTCTCCGGATTTCAAAATGTTAATTTCAAAATCCGCATTTTTAACATTCTTAATTTTTCCGGAAACATTGATCTCGTCTGCAATGCCCTCATCAATAGCCCATTGCAAATCACTTTTTGCAGCTTCCTCAGCAAGTTTTAGATTCTTTGTATTCATAGGCAGGCTGCAAATGATATTCTGAAACTTACTCACCATTTTTTCTTTTTCGCCGCCTATCAGGTTTCCCCAGTAAGCATTGCCGGTATCAGTAATGCCGTTATCATCAAAGTTTCCGCCGAATAAAGACAGATAGACTGCCGTGCTGAATCCTTTATCGCAGGCAATCAAACCGTCTTCAATCGTCAAAACTCCGCCGTCATTACTGTCTGAAAATAAAACATCGCCCTCAAAATCTGTCATAAAACACTTCCTGGAACAGTAGTCGCTCCTGTATGCGCACTATGCACCCCAGGAACAGTATCAGTTGTAGTAACCGTTATCCCTGCTGGAACCTCCGCATTCTGCTGAATATGCGAAACTATTTCATTCGCAACTTTTTTCCAAAACTCCTCGCATTGAGCTTTGCCGGCAGCACTTGCACCGCTATCTAAAACAGCCGTCGCAATCGCCATTCCCAAAGTATCGCCATTCATTGCCATATCACACCACCTATGTATTAAGCACCATTTCACCACTGTGCGGCGCGCCTGTTACAGGACACGTCGGCAAAGCGCAAAAACAGCCAGTGCCGCTAGGCGTAGCTGTTCCCTTACATTGCATATTTCCGCCGGTTATTTCCAGTTTTCCTTCAAACTTAGTATTGCCGTCGGCTTTCACATTCAAATCTTTTTTAACTTCAAGCTCATAATTATCATCAGTAGAAGTCTTAACGCCTCCAGGACTAACAGTTTCAATCTTTCCGTCGCCCAGCAGCTTTAAGATTGCCTGAACCGCTCCATCTTCATCGCGTGAGTACAAAATGCGCTCTCCAGGCTTCGCGCCCTGGCTTACCATAAGCACACCCACAGCAGCCATTTTTCCGGTCCCATCAATCTCAATAAGCGCAATTCTGTCTTTTTCCAGCGGCGGCGCATCGTCTCCGCTGGATGCGTACATATCGCAAGATTGATTAAACTTAAAGCGCGTTTCCACAGTCGCCACGATAAACTTTTCAATCTCTGTCTTAATTAACTTTCCTATTCTTCCCACGGGTATTCCTCCGGCAAACTTCCATCTCTCGCACCAGGTAAAACCAGCTTCAAAGTAGTAACATTTCCATCGCTGTCGCTTCTTTGAATCGTTACGTTATCAACAAGAAAAGTTGTTTCTCGATAAATCATTGCATCAGGAGCATAAAGCGAAACTGCCATATTTTTTCGCCACATCTCACCTTTAGGAGTTTTATGCCCTAAAACTTTAAGCTCATAACTTGCCGCACTTGCGAACATCCGGCCGGCTTTAGCTTCAACCGCATTCTGCAAATCTGTACTTGTAGCATCATCAGCTACAAAACTGAACGGCCGCAAAACTCCGGCTTTAGTCAGCAGCTTATTTTCATAAGTGTAATGACTGGCATCATCTTCATTTTCCACCTTAGAAAATCCGGTAATATGACTGAAAAACTTCTGACTGTCAAAAGAAGGTTTACAGCTCACAAAAGGCTCTTCACCCTCTTTGATAGTTGCACATACCTTTTCTTTTTTTGGCTGCCAGAAAAGCAGATCACCATTCGGCTTATTCGTAATAATCAAACCGCGCTGTTCTGCAAGTTTTTTCAGAAAATTAAAAAGCGTCTCTCCAGGCGAATATTCAACTTTTTCAAAAGCCGCTCCTTCATCGCCGTCAATTACAACGGCAAATCCAAAAGGACCGCAGGCATCTTTTGCAATATCGCTCAGCTTCATGCCGTTATATTCCGGCGGATATTTTGTTTCCGGAAGATGACAGTCATTTATACAGCCGCAAGAAGGATAACCCTGTAATGTAACAGTTTTGCTATCCGGCTCAACTTCCGGATTCGGAGTTAATAAAGTTCCGTTGAAAAGCAGTTTTTTGTCGTAATATACCGAACATTGTTTATAAGCAAACGGCTTAAAAGCCTTGCGATAATCCTTAACAGAGCTGTCAAATGGAGCAGAAAAAGAAAAGGCATCGAAGCTATCAACAGACATCTTAATTGTATAACCGGAAAAACCTGTAAACGCTTTGCCGTCAATCAGGATGGTAATATCCTGAGCCGCACTATCATCCAGAACGACCGGAACCGTAGATTCCGGCAAAGTCTTTCCCACTTTTTCAGTCGGCTTTTCATCATCAGGAATAATAAGAATGTCGCCCGGAAAAATAAGCGGTGAACCGTCAATCGCAGTTTTTCTTCCTATCAGCTGAGGATTTGCATTTTTAATCTGCACCCACTTTGCAGCAAGGCCATACTGCCGAACAGAAATTGCGCTCAGTGTATCGCCTTTTTTGACAGTGTAGCTTTTAGACATAATATGCTACCTCTTTACCCATAGGCAGAATTTTCAGATCTTCCATCATCAGATTATTGTCAATGATGAATTCATCAATATGCGAATCAACATCACCGTAAAGCTCAGCCAGAAGCTCAATCAGCTGTCTATCACGATCCAGGACAATTACACGTCTTTTTCTTAAACTGAATGCAGTGTTCAGAACCAGTGCAACAGTCTTCTGGTAAACTTCAAGTAATGCAGAATAACTTTCCGAAGTTTCAACTAAAACATCTTTTCCAACTTCTTCATCCAGCTTGCTTTTTACAGCTTCAAAAATCTCCTCAACTTTTTCCGCTGCATTCACAGCATCCTCGCGGCTTGTGAATCCGTCCTGAGTTCCATCACCTCCAGAACTTCCTCCGGCAGAAGAAGAACTCTGACCGCAGGCAAAAGTTGTACCTTCGCAAATAGCGCAGATTGCTCCCTGTAAAGAGAGCTTCATTACTGCATACTGATTTTTAACTTTCTTATCGCCAAACGGATCATTTTTGAATTTCTTCACAATATCGCGGACCATGTTTGAATAAGCTGTAATGATTTCAGCCGGCGCGCTTACAATCGTTGCCGGCAAGCGCATCAGCTTCAAAACCGTTGCCGCATAACCCCGGATGTCATTGATTGGAGCAGTTGCGCTGTTCACGATTTTGCGCATAGCTTTATAAGCTCCGTTTGTAAAATCGTTCAGGTTGAAATTCTTTTTAGTCGCAACCATATCAGAATAACTGTCTATGTTATCGCAGATGATTTTTGCACTGTCTTTGCACAGTGTTTCAACCTGTAAAACTTCCGGCGCGCTATCCAGGCTTACAGATGCCACAAATTCATCAATCGCATTATCAACAAAAACCTCAGCAGCCGCGCTGATTTCCGAGCTGCTTTCAGTAACGCTCTGTAAAACTTCTTTATCAGTATTAGTCTCGCTGAATGTAATAGTTACAACCGATGTATTAACATCAGTAACAAGACCGTCCTCGCGCTTAATCGTTCCTGTAGGAACTACAGCCCGCGTGCCATAAACCGGATGCCTTAAAGAGCCGATGCCGCGCTCTTCCAGCGCAGCTTCAAACTCATCAGCCTTTTTCATGCAGTTTTCACCTGTAAAAATACAGGTTAAAGGAAAACGCCGGCCGCCACGCCCAAGACTTTGAATATAAGCACCGTCCTTTTCCGGAAAAGTAAAAGTTGCAGTTTTAAGGTCCGTTTCTTTTGAAACATTCTCATAAACAAAAGTAAATTCCTTTCCCGATGGACTTGTATATTTAATATCAGTCAATTCCATAATTCCATTTTTATTCGTAAATAAAAGAAAAACTATCAACAAAGCGCATTTTTTCCACCAGCTTTCTTTATGTCGTTTTATCCACATTTTCCACAGGTTATCCACAAAACAACACAATAAAAAAAAGGGAATGCGCTTTTACACGCATTCCCCAGAGAGTAAAAAAAAACGGCAGACGAGCCGTTTTAATCATAGTTATTTTGCCGGCAGCTTCTTTGGAATAAATGCAACCAAGAGACCCGCAATCAAAGCAATCACGCTTGAAATTCCAGCAATCAGCTGAGTTAAAGAATCTTTACTGAATCCTACAACGGCAAACAGTAAACCGGCTAAAATGAAAAGACCTACACAAAGATATTCTCTCCATGTTTTTTTTGTTGCTGTCTTAATTGTACTCATTACGATAATACCGTAATCAAAAGAAGCAACACAAAGAGCAGTATATTTTACTGCTGGAATAGTTGTGAAATATGCAAGAACTGAGGCTGCAATTAAAACAGCAACCGCAATAATCGCCCAGATTTTCTTCATAGAAGACCTCCTATAATTTCAAGCAGTCTTAAAGACTACTTATATCCACTTAAAAAGCTCCGCTGGATGTATTCTGAATAGTAATGCCAGGAGCCGGACCGCTAACCTTAGCCTGTACACCTTTTTCAAGTCCAATAGTCATTCGGCTCTCGCTGATTTGTGTACTCTGACTGTATGAATAACGCTCTGCTGGAGTTACCGGCGCATAACCTGTAACACCAGGCTCATTTTCTTTTTCGCTGTCCTTTTTATCCTCGCCGCCCTGAAAGCTCATGCTTTCAAGCCATTCATCAATACCGCTGTTAAACTCAGCAATCTTGCCGCCGATTCCAGGAATATGACTGAGCATTCCGAGCATCTTCTGTACAGGCGTTAAAACCCATTTAAGAAGAGTTACACCTATCTGCTTAATTCCGGCTACAAAACCACCTTCTTTGAAAGCGTCAATAATCCGTGCTATCGGCTCCCAGAGCTTTTGCAATGCGCCTATAAGAACATCGAAAATGATGGATGCAATGTTTTTAAGCCATTCCCAGGCTTTCTTCATTGCAGCTGTTACCTTGTCCCAGTTCATCGCAAGAGCTACAATTGCAGCAATCAGCGCGATAATTCCAAGTACAATCCAGGTAACAGGATTTGCAAGCATGGCAATATTAAAGCCAGTCTGAGCCGCAGTTGCAGCTGTAGTCGCTCCGGTTTCCGCAGTCATGGCCGCAGTTTCCGCAGCTACCGCCGCAGTTAAAGCAGCTTTGCCGGCAGTCAATCCGCTGGTAATTGCAATCCATCCAATTTGCGCCGCTTTAATAATTACCTGAATTGCCTGCCATGCTTTCATTGCAATAACAGTTCCCATAATTACAGTTTTATAAAGCGTTATTGCTCCAACAATCGCAATAATCGGACCGCGTAAAGCCCAGACAACCTGAACAAAACCCACAATCATTCTGATTGCACCGCTCAAAACGTTCATCACGCCTATAATTGCCTGAGTTACCTTATCCACATTGACATTGTTAATCATGTCAATCATTTTCTGTAAACCAGTAGAACCGCCGTTATCCGCAACAGCTTTTCCGATTCGCAGCTGAATACCTTCAACCGCGCTCTTAAATAAAGTAATCTGACCCTTTAATGATTTATTCATCGCAGTGGCCATATTCTGAGCTGTACCGCCAGCCTGTTCAAGAGTATCTACATAATTCCTGATTTCTTTAGTGCCGGACTGCATCAATGTCAGGAATGCGCCTACATTACGCTTTCCGAAAATATCCTCTAATGCGCCGTTTTTAGTCTGCTCATCAACATCACCCAGCTTCTTTTCAAACTGCTCCATAATGTCAATAATAGGCAGCATATTACCCGCCTGATCATAAACACTTATTCCCAGCTTACTTAAAGCCTTAGTTGCGCTCGAAGATGGCGCACCCAGATTGAGCATCATGTTTCTTAAAGCTGTTCCGGCTTCGGCTCCCTTAATACCGCTGTTCGCAAGTATTCCCACCATTCCGGAAAATTCTTCAAGCGTACCGCCCATAGAAGTGAAAGTCGGCGCGCCGCTCTTTACAGCTTCAAACCACTGGCTCATATCAGTGTTAGCCATGTTTGTAGTTTTTGCTACAACATCAGCAATTCTATTCATGTTTTTGGTAGTCTGCTGAGCTACTTCCTCAGCAGTAAGCGACGGATCATTAACAGCAAGCCCGAAAGCTCCGATTGCATCCGTAGCCATATCTACCGCGTTAGTCAAATCCATATTTGTGGCCGCAGCAAGATTAGTCGTACCCATCAGCATTCCAATTGCCTGGTCCGAAGTTAATCCTGCCATTGCCATTTTATCAAGTGCGCCGGCCGCATCTTGCGCACTGAATTTCGTTTTTGAACCCACTTCCATTGCGGCTGCCTGCATCCGTTCCAGGTCCTTAGTGAAGTTCTCGCTTGTAACGTCTAAATCCTTAAACTTAGCACCGGCCTGAGTAACGCTATCCTCAAACTCAACATATTTTTTTGTTGAATCAACAATAGCAGCAACTCCGGCAGCAGCACCAATGGCAAGCATATTTTTGGCAGCACGCTTACAGCTGTTTCCAAACGCATTCAGGCTTTTTTCAGCCTGCCTCATGTCATTTTTTATTTTTGAGTTTACAGCTTTGGAAACGCCTTTTAATCCGTTCATCTGAGTTTCAATCTTTTTTATCGGAGCGGTCATAGCATCAACCGCCTTAAAAACAGTTTCAACAGCGTATTTACTTGCCATGATTTCTTTTCGCCTCCTTTGTAGATTTTTGAATTTCGATTAAGCCCGGAATCAAAGCGTCATACCAAAAATGAATATCGTTTAAAGTCAAATCATCAGGTAAGACCGGCAAATGATAATCAGAGTAGATTTGCCTGATAGCCGTACAAGCTCCGGTCATCAGGTCCACTTTCTTTCTTTTGCCGTCTACCGCAATTTCAAACTTTAAATACTCAAGAAAAAACCCGCGATAGCCTGTAAGAGCTTGTAATCAGTCGCATGGATTTTATCGAAAAATCCATTGTCTTTTCCTGTCATTGCGCTCATAACGCAATTTAATTTTTTGAATGATTCAGTTTCCTTCATGCCGTCCATTGCTCTAAAAAGCTTACCATTCGGCTGACCGATTTTAAGTGTAACACCGGCAAAGTTTTCAGGACTTCTGGAAGAAATAGTGTACTCAATATTTCCATCATCAAATACCAGAAGACCAATAACGCAGGCATCAACAAGACGTTTTTTACCGTCTTCAAAACCTTTTAAATCTTCATCATTCATGTTAGCAGTTTCGCGATCAATTCCGGTAACATCGCACCAGTTGTCAAACTCTTTTTCTGCCTGTTCTCTTGCAACTTTCTCATCTGCCATAATTTAATACCTCTCTATAAAAATTAAAGCAGAAAGCTCCCGGCGCACCAGGAACCTTCTGCTTAAAGTTCCGTATGATTAACCAAGTTTCTCACATGAACCGTTCAGCGTGATAGCAGCAGTACCTTCTTTCATGTCTGCCTTTACTGCATCTGTAAGCTGCATAGAACCACCAATAACAGTGCCATCAACCATTGTTGCAGAAACGTCAAAGAATTCCATGCTGTCCTGGCATTCCTGTAAGAACTCCATATCATCATTGTCATTAGTCAATGTTACATGAAGTCCTTCAATCGCGCCCGCATGACGGCTCTTTACGATTCTGTTAGTTCCGTCGCCGTTAGGCTTTACTTCGTTGTTAAAACCTGAATAAGTGATTTCGCAGGTATCTTCTGCATCACAAGTAAAACGACGGCCATTGATTACAATAGATTCAACGCATCCAGAAGCCATTATTCACCTCCAAGATAGAAGCCAAAGAATACATCAGTTGAAGAAACTTCAATGTTTCCACTGAGCTTTACAGGGAACTTCACATTCAAACGCTTAGGATTCTCGCTGTCAATTTTGACTTCAAGATTTTTCTTTGTGAACTCTGCATCACTGATAATGGCTTTGCTTGCCAAAGATTTTGCAAGGTTTACAAAAGCAGTTACAACCATCTTAGGCTGTACAGCGTTAGGATTAGTTACCACATCAGCATCCGGAACAAGAGGAACACCAATCATTTCGTCAGCTTCCATAATGAGGCGGACGTTGTAAACAACGTTCATCAGCTTCATCATATCTACAACGTAGCGGCGTGAAGGATATTTTCCCTCAGCAACCGGATGATAGAATGTAATAATATCATTCAATCTTGCAGCTGAGCCTTCTTTAATGTTTGTAGAAGAACCCTTAGAAACTGCCTGATTACGGACGTTGTAATCTTC
>CAMVBP010000039.1 GCA_947165795.1 uncultured Treponema sp. | reverse complement strand
AGCATAAGAAATAAAATGATAGCCTTTTGAAGCATCAAATTTATCAATAGCTGTTATAAGACCAATGTTTCCTTCGCTGATTAAATCTTCAAAATCTAATCCGTGATTCTGATATTTTTTTGCAACATTTACCACAAAACGTAAATTTGCATTAATCATCTTATTCTTTGCGACCTTATCACCTTTCTGGGCCTTTTCTGCAAGTTCAAGTTCTTCAGCTCTTGTAAGAAGAGGAATTCTGTTAATCTCTTTCAAGTACATAGTCAAAATGTTTTCATCTTTTCTCATAGTGATACCTCGCAGTTTTATAGTATATATAAAATATAGCAAGTTTCGTGCCAAGTTCGTGGATTTTCAAATAAATTTTAAAAAAAGTTATAAATGGCAGAAAAAAAGCAGAAATATAACTATATTTTATTCAAAAGGCAAGAAAAAAATGAATTTTTGAATGATTTATCTTTACAGCGCCGGATAAAATGTCCATTTTTGGACCACAATCCGGCCAGACAGATATTTATGTATCATTTTGACACATCAGTGTATTTTTACGGAATTTATGAATCTTTTTGACACATCTTACAGTCAAATATGCGGAACACCCGATTTTCTAAGTGTTTTTGTTTTCCCGGGCAACAATTCCTTTGCGCTTCCATATTCCGGTTTTATAACGTATTACACAAACAATAGAAGTAATTGTCCAGGTAATTCCTGTAGTCAGCCAGATTCCCCAAAAGCCAAATTTTGGAATTCTTGTTAAAACAGGTGCAAAGCCAATTCTGCCTACAACTTCTGTAATTCCGTTTATCATTGCAAAGCCTGAATCGCCGCAGCCGTTCAAAACTGCACGAGGAACATATATCATTCCAAGCATAAAATAACACAACGAAGTAATTCTTAAAGCTTTGGCGCCAATCAAAATAACTTCTGCACTTTCTTCTTCCTTTACAAAGAATCCGATAATGGTTTCTCCAAAAATCCAGAACAGCGGTAACATTATAAGACTGAAAATCAAAACTATAAGAGTTCCGCGATGGAAGCCTTTTTTTACTCTGTCGAGCAAACCTGCTCCAATATTCTGTCCGGAATAATTTGTAATAGCAGCGCCTATTGAACTGTATGGCTGCTGAACAAGCTGCTCTACCCTCATTACAATTGTATAAGCAGCCATTATTGTTTCGCCAAAGGTATTAACGACACCCTGTAAAACCATCATGGAAATAGAAATAAGACAGCTCTGCATGGAAACCGGAATTCCTATTTTTAAGGAAGAAAAAATAATTTTTCTGTGCGGACGCAATTCCGTTTTTGTAAGCCTGAAATAATCAATTTTCTTATAGGCATAAATTATACTTGTAATTGCAGATGCGGCCTGAGAAATACAGGTTGCAACTGCTACTCCAAAAACGCCGAGGCCCATCTTAAGAACAAAGAATAAATCCAGAATTAAATTAATTACGCTCGAAAGAATCAAAAAGTATAAAGGTGATTTTGAATCTCCGAATGCACGTAAAATTGCAGCAACTCCATTATACAAAGCAACAAAAATTAAACCACAGACTGTAGTTCGCATGTACAATACTGCATCACCACGGATTTTTTCGGGACACTGCAAAAGCTTTAATATATAAGGACAGCATAAAAAGCCGAAAAGGCTTACAATAATTGCGGCAGAGGACAAAACGAAAATTGAACTTCCAATTGTGTAGCGTACCATCTGATCATTTTTAGCGCCAAAATACTGTGCTACAACAATTCCAATTCCTATAGAAAGTCCGGCACTTAAAGAAAAACAGAAAAATCCCATTGATCCGCAGGTTCCTACAGCCGCAAGAGCGTTTGCGCCTACATAGTTTCCTACAATGACAGAATCAACCATGTTGTATAACTGCTGGAAAAGATTTCCTATAAAAAGCGGCAGTGCAAAAGTAAGAATATGCCTGCTTGGAGACCCAACCGTCATGTCTGTGATTTTAGATTTCATCTGCAATCTCCCGATTATTTATACTCAATATAATGAAATTGTTTTATATCTGCCATGTATTTTAATATGCGTTTATAGGACAAATCTCTATTAGATGATTTTTTACTTAATTTAACTTAAATTAAATAAATTTTAAGTAAATTTTCTTGACAGATTTAATATTCCACTGTAATCTTAATAAAGAAATGCAAATCAGCGCATATGAGCCCGCGCCCGCGGAGCTTATATAAACAGGAGCAAAAAATGGCAAAGATTATTGGTGGTGGAAATTTACCAAATATTCCATGGCAGGAAAAACCTGCTGACTGCTGGCTTCCAATCTGGCGTTATTCAGAAAACCCGGTTATAGGCCGCAATCCATTTAAAGGAATGGGAAGAATCTATAACTCTGCAGTTATTCCATGGAATGGAAAATTTAAAGGCGTTTTCCGTTCAGAAGATACTTCTGCAAGACCTTTTCTTTATATTGGCGATTCTGAAGACGGTATTCACTGGGAATTCCAGAAAGAAAAAATTCATATGCACGATCCTGACGGAACTCCGCATGATCCTTTTTATGCCTATGATCCGCGCTGTGTAAAGGTTGAAGATACTTATTATATTCTCTGGTGCGGTGATTTTGACGGAGCTTCTATTGGAATAGCTTCTACAAAGGATTTTAAGGATTTTACACGACTCGAAAATCCATTCCTCCCATTCAATCGTAACGCAGTTCTTTTTCCTAAAAAGATTGATGGAAAATTTATAATGCTTTCGCGCCCTTCAGATTCAGGACATACTCCATTCGGTGATATTCTTCTTTCGCAGTCGCCTGATATGAAGTATTGGGGTGAACACAGACTTGTTATGCAGAAAGGCGGACAGGGCTGGTGGCAGGGTGTAAAAATTGGCTGCGGTCCTGCCCCAATAGAAATTGAATACAAAACTCCGGAAGGAAAAGATGAAAAAGGCTGGATTATGTTCTATCACGGAGTTTCTACAACCTGTAACGGATTTGTATATTCATTCTCTGCAGCAATTCTCGATTACGAAAAGCCTTCAATTGTACGTTACCGCTGCGGAGATTATATGCTTACTCCGGAAATGCCATACGAAACTACAGGTTTTGTAGACAATGTTTGCTTCCCGGTTGCTGCATTAACAGATGAAAAAGACGGAAAGATTGCAATTTATTATGGTTGTGCAGACACAGTCGTTGGACTCTGCTTTACAACTGTAGATGAAGTTGTAAACTTTACTCTTGCGCATAATGAACTTGGACATTGGGACGCAGACGAAGGAAGATTCTAAAATTAAGCAGTTATAGCAGAAATAGCAATAGCCTGAATGCAGTTGAAAAACTGTATTCAGGCATTTTTTATTTTGTAACTGGAATGAACGGTACTACAAAACACTGGTCAAGAACGCCGGCATCTGTAAGCGGATTTTCTGAAGTAACCGCTGTTGCACCCTTAATATTCTTTTTAGTTGTATAACCGATGGCAGTTCCATTTTTATAACATTCACTAATAATTTCCAGCGCAGTCTCTGTCTGAAGATCTATATCCTGCAAAACAGTTCCGTAAAGCTGATTATTCTGCATGGATTTTTTTCCGGCTTCCGTAGCATCTATTCCGAATACAGGTACAGCAAGGGCTGTTCCATCGCCATCTGTATCTGAGGTTGGTTTAGAAGGATTATCTACATAGTTACCATTCAAAAGCGCATCTACGGCACCAAGCGCCATATCATCATTCTGCGAAACAATTGCATCAAGGTTCGAAATTTTATTTTTTTCAAGCCACATACTCATTTCGCCTCTTGCACTTTCTGTACTCCAGTTTGCGTTAATCTGTGTAAGGTTAAGCTTATAGCCAAGTTTTTCCATTTCCGTAATAAAACCTGTTCTTCGGTATAAAACGGCAGGATGTCCAAATTCTCCGTTGAAGTAAACAATATTTAAATTCTTTCCGTTTATTTTTCCAGATGACTTTTTAATATATGAATCAAAAATATCTGCCTGGAAAGCACCGGCATCTGTTTCCGGAGAAGATGAAAAGTAAATATTTTTTCCAACCTTAAGCGCACTCACAGTAGGAACGACATTTACAAAAACAACGTAGCCGTTCTGTGAATTAACTATTTTGGCTATCTGGTCAGTTAAGTCTGTAGCTGCCGCAGTTATAACAAAGCCCCGTACACCATTCATCAACAGAGTCTTTAACTGGTCAATCTGAGTTGCCGAATCGTTATCAGAAGCATAAATAACGATGTCATAATTATTCTCGTTTGCCGCCTTTAAAAACGAATCCCTAAAGCCAATCCAGAAAGGTTCCGTTTCGTTTTTAATAAGAACACCAATTTTTTCGTTTTTTGCTTCCTCTTTCATGCAGGAAGAAAAACTGAATAATATGATGGAAATAAACAAACATCCAACAATTTTTTTATAAGCTTTACAAAAAATCATAATTTCTCCTTAATCTCCGCGGTAGTAGCGGTGCTGCACGGATGCAGGCGCTCAATTCTTTCTTTTGAACTAAACCTCAAACTGATCTACCTGAGTTTCAATATTCTGAATTGAAGTTCCCAGCTCTGTTGTAATGGTATTAAGTGCCTGTCCTGTTTCGCTGATTTTTTCAGTTGTTGCAGTCATTGAAGTCATGCTTTCATTAATAGAATAAGTAATATCTTTAAGCAGCTGAATTTCCTGAAGAATAGATTTATTTCCTTCTGCCATTTCTTTGGAAGCATTACGAACTTCAACAGCACTGTCATTCATTTCTCCAAGTGCTATACCAATCTGGCGAGAACCTTCAGACTGTTCTGCCATAGCATTTGTAATGTGAGCAACTATAGGATCTGTCTGCTGAATACTATCAGTAACATTAAGGAATGACTGATTAGATTCCTGTGATGCCTGAACAACGCCGGAAATTGAATCATAAATATTTTTAAGCTGAGTACCAATTGTCTTAGACTGTGCTGAAGAAGTTTCAGAAAGCTTACGGATTTCATCTGCAACTACACTGAATCCTTTTCCGGCATCGCCAGCATGTGCAGCCTCAATTGCGGCGTTCATTGCAAGGAGGTTTGTCTGACCGGCAATATCTGCAATTGTCTTATTTGCTTCCTGAAGCATTTTTGATTCAGTAACAATCTGCTTGATTTTTTCATCCATGATTTTCTGCTTTTCTGTACCGTCTTTTGCATTCTGCTCAAGTTCAGCAAATTTCTGTGCAAGTATTTTTACAGAGTTATTAACAGAATCAATGTTTCCAATCATTTCTTCAACTGCAGCAGAAGCCTCGGTTACACTTGCAACCTGATTTTCAATCATCTTTTCAAGAGACATAATGTTGGAAGCAATTTCATCTACTGCACCGGCTGTCTGAGTTACACAGTTTGACTGCTGTCCTATCTGCTGACTAACAGTACCGATGTTCGCAACTATTTTTTCATTTGCATCTACAGTATCAAGGGAACATATATTCATCTGCTCACCGGCCTGCGAAAGAATATTTTTAGACTCTTTAAGCTGAATGATTATAGACTGAAGTTTTTCCGTAAACTTATTAAATCCATCAACCGCAGAACCAATTTCTGAACGGGTATTAATATTAATTCGCCGAGTTAAATCTGCATGGCCAGAAGCAATTTCATTTATAGATTTTTCCATTGCCGCAACAGGTTTTAAAAGTCTGTTTGCAATTAAAAGACATGCAAGAGCAAGAACAAGTACTGTTATTACAGAAATAAGAATAAAAATCGGACGAAGCTGATTTCCGGTTGAATAAACCTGAGATTCAGACATAGAGAAAATAAATGTCCATGGAGTATTGGCAATCGGTGTGTAAGTTATAAACGAAGTGCCTTTTTCATCTCCAAGCCCTGTAACCCAGGCAGTACCAATACCTCCATCGATTGCCTTTTTTACAGCATCTTTTAATTCCTTTGAATCAGAACTTAAAAGATTAAGTTTCATCATATAATCTGTATTTTTATTTGCAATTACAGTTCCTACATCATTAATTACCCAGGTCTGTCCCGTATCGCCTAAAAGGATGTACTTTACAAGATTCTGAATATTATAAAGAGGAACAATTGCCGAAAAAATACCTATTGTTTCGCCATTTACCTGTGCTGCCTTTGCAACATAAAACGAAGGATTTCCATTTGAATCCAACACAGGAGAACTAACATATTCATTTTTTTGATTTGTAATAATTTCTTTATAAATAGATTCAGAAGCCACATTCAGTTTAATTCCTGTATCGGTAATGGCATTTCCATTTTTATCTGAATAAAGGACTGCAGAAAAATATGATTTTCTTGCACTGTTATGTTCCTGAAGCCATTCAAAGATTTTCTGCGTGTCTCCGGTTAAAACAACATCTGCAGAAGTATAATAATTCAACTGATTTTTATATTCACTTATTTTTGTAGCAATTGCGAGTGAATATGCGTTGGTAATCTGAGTACAATCCAAAGCATAGCTTTCGGCAGCTGAATGCTTAGTTATTCTTGTAACAATCGTGATCTGAATAACAGTAGAAACAAGAATAATTCCAACAATACTGGTACAAAGAAAATTTGCAATCTTGTATTTTCTCTTAGGCATTATTGTCCGTCCTCCATAATATTTTTGACATACACTTACATTATAAATCTTTTTTGCAAGAAATGCATATTTTTTTTAATTTGTTTATGGCTGCATAAATTTTCCTTAATCTCGCCAATTAGAATTCCGATAATGATTCTATGGAAATAATTAATTATGTACAGAATGAAGACAGGAAAACCCGGTTTTCTTTTCCAAAGTTTCCGCGTTTTTCTTCTTCAAAAGATTATAAAAAAACGTCATCAATTACCTACTCTCCATATACGACAGAATTGCGGAGCTTTTCTGCAACAAAGGTAAAGCTGAATTTTACGCTTCCTAATCTTTTTAAGGTTATTGGCTCTGCTTTATCAGATTCTCATGATTTTGTAAAAGCAAATGAAAAGAAAATATCAATTTCTTCTATTATAATTGCTGCTTTATGCTTAATTTCTGTATTCAGCGTAAAGCTTATAAACTATAAAATTAATTTTACCAATCCATTAAAACTGAATTTTTCTGATACTCTTGAATTAGATACTCTGAACAAATTAATGGAAGAATTTGCAATGGAAGGAGCGCTGGAGATTGATGAATCAGGAAACTTACTGGATTCAGAATCAGCAGCACAAATCTTTACACAGGCTGTAACTTACCAGAATTATACAGTAAAATCCGGCGATACAATCAGCGGAATTACAAAGAAATTCGGACTTACAAATATTTCTACGCTTATTTCCGTAAACGACATAGGAAATGTCCGCCAGCTCGCTGCAGGACAGAAACTAAAGATTCCTTCAATAGATGGAATTCTCTACACAGTAAAATCCGGTGATTCTCTTGCGGCAATTGTAAAGGCATATAATACCAATCTGGAAAATGTTCTCGACGTAAATGATCTTGAATCTGAAACTCTTACAGCAGGACAGCAGTTATTCCTTCCTGGAATTGCGCTGGATTCAAAGACTCTTAAAAATGCTTTGGGAGAATTGTTCATGCTTCCTATTCAGGCAAAATTCCGCTGGAGTTCTCCTTTTGGTTATAGAATTGATCCTATTGCAAATGTAAAATCTTTCCATACAGGAACAGATATGGCCTGCCCTACAGGAACTCCTATCCTTGCAGCAATGAGCGGAAAGGTTGTTACAGCCGGTCAGAACAGAATTTATGGAAATTATGTAATTATTGACCATCAAAATGGTTATCAGACGGTTTATGCTCATATGTCTAAAATAATAGCAACAAAAGGCCAGTGGGTTTCTCAGGGAACAAGAATTGGTCTGGTTGGTTCAACAGGTTATTCAACAGGACCTCATCTGCATTTTACCGTTTATAAAAATGGAAATTTAATAGATCCTCAAACAGTTTTAAGTAAATAAAAAACAGGAAGAAAATATGTGTATTTGTGAAAAGTGTGGTAAACTAGTTGATGAGAAATTTTATTTTTGTCCGTGGTGCGGCGAATCGCAGGTAGAAGCAGGAAAATCAGAAAATACAGATTTGCGCTACAGGCAAAGAGAAGATATAATTAAAGCTAACCGTTATGATAAAATAGAACAGATGAAAGAAGTGCTCGATGAACTTGAGCAGGAACTTTCTGTTCTGGTTTTGAGTAATCAAATGCATAACTAGCAAAATAATTATGGAGCAGCATAATGCTTAAAAGAAAATCATTTATTTCTGTATTTTTCCTTTTTGCAATTTTGCCGTTTTTCGGTGAAACAACATTTTCTAATCTTGATATAAATTTAAATGATGAAGTTCTTTTTACAGTCAAGCAGAATAATGCCGGTTCCGTTTCTTATAAATCACTTTTTGTAGCAAAAATTAAAAATGGCGAAGCTGCCGGTGAACCCGATTTAATTACCTGCTTTCCGGAACAGATGGAACTTTTAAATGGAGGAAATACACTCCAGATAAGAAACCGTTTTGGAACTGCACGTTACGATTCAAGAGCAAAAAAACTTGAATGGGTTTCGCGCACAGAAGGTATACCTACAAAAAATGCAATGCTTTCTCCTTATGCAGCAAGTCCCGACGGAAAGTATTACTGTCATATAGAAAAAACTGGAATTTGCACGGGCGCATTACTGCTCACAGATTCTTCCACAGGAAAAACCAAAATCCTGAATGAAGACATTTTAAATTCATATACAAGCGTTCCTGTAAAATGGGCAAAAAACAGTTCGGTTTTAATTTACGAAAAAGATAATGCCGTTTATTTCTGTAATCCGGAAGCAGTTTTACGTGGCGTAGAAATTGATGAAAAATACAGAAAAATAGGTCGCGGAAATATTAATTCAGTTTGCTGGGCAAGCGAAAAATATTTAGCCTATGTAGATGACTATCTTCTTTACCGCATTAATACAAGAGAGCTTTATACACTCGGCTTGTATTCAGGAATAATCGGACAGGGAAAAGCAATGGCAAGACTTCCCTTCCAGTTTGACAGCCAGGTTGATAAATTTTTTGTAAACTCAGACGTAACTGCAATTGTTGTAAATCAGAATCAAAAGCTGTTCAGTTATTTAAAAGTTCAGAGCGAGTCCTGCGATTATATGGACGTTATTTATTCACGCCCTTATACAGATTCAACAGCTTCGCTTTACGACGCTTATGTTTTATGGAACACTTTTGATGAACCGATTCTCTGGCAGGAAAAACTTCCTTATGATGGTTCTTCAGAAAAAGGCGCCGTTTACAAACTGGACAGTACTGCAAAACAAGTGCTCGAAATTCAGGATTCGGGAAAACCTTCTGTTTCTCCAAACGGAAATAAAGTTGCATTTTTTGCAGGCTCAATGCTCTATGTTTATGACGTAAATACTTTAAAAAGAATTGCTCAGTTAGGCGGCGAAAAAATTACGGCTGCACTGTGGCTTGATGATCAGAATCTTATTGTTGGCGGAGAACGCAGCATAAGAAAATGGAACTGCCTCTCAGAAGAAATTCAAACAATAACACTTTCCAGCGCAACCGCCGGTTACTGGAATCCTGCTGATTATTCAATTATTGCCGAAATTGCCGGACAGAATTTTTACAGATATAATAAGGACCTCCGCACCTGGGAAAAGGTAAAGCTTGAAGGAACAATAACTCCGCAGACACAAAACGGAAGATACAGAATATTTACAGGAACTTCTCAAAACAGTCAGTTTGCAAATGCACTTTACATTCGTTCTCTTTCAGGCAAAGCCGTAACAAAAAGTGTTTACAGTCAGACAAATCAAAAAACAGACGAAAAGAAAAAAGTTTGTCTTGTATTTGACATGTACGACAATTCAGATGGTCTTCCGGAAATTCTTTCTATATTAAAGAAATATAATATAAAAGGAACATTCTTTTTGAACGGAGAATTTATCCGCCGCTATCCGTTTGAAACAAAACAGATTGCATTAAGCGGACACAATTGCGCTTCCATGTTTTTTACAACTGCAGATCTTACAGAAAACAGTTTTGTAATTAATGAAGATTTTGTAAGACGTGGACTTGCAAGAAACGAAGATGAATTTTATTCAGTTTCAAGAAATGAACTGATGCTTTTCTGGCATGCTCCATTCTATAAAACTTCGCCGGAAATTATTTCTTACGGAAACAACGCAGGCTATACTTACGTTAATTCAAATCATGAATATTCAGAATTCGATGACAAGCTTTTAACTCCAGAAGAATTAATTACAAAATATTTTAATGAACTTGAAAGTTCCAAAGGCGGAATAGTTCCAGTTGTCGGCGGCTTCTCTCAGGGAAACCATGCGAAACCTCTTTACAATTATCTGGATATTTTAATAAGTGTTCTGATTGACGGAAATTTCGAATTTGTTCAACTGAATGAGCTATAATCCCTATACAATAAATAGTTTGATATTTTGTTATCATCTTGGTAAAATAAATATATGACTAAACAGGCAATTATTCATGTTGAAGACACTGAAAATGTAATTGACTTAGCAAAATATCTTTCAGAATCTGGCTGGACAATTTATTCTGCAAATAAAACTGAAGAGCTTCTGAAAAAAAATCATATCTCTGTAACTAGAGAACAGTCTCTTTCTACTCAGAATAGTTATGTTGCCGAAAGCACTTCTCTTGTAAGAAGAATTTTACTTACAAGATATAAAAAAGATGAATACGATTCTTCGCCTTATGAAGATAATAATATTTTTCTTTTATGCATGAATGTTATTCCAACAATGCATTTTTCTGTTCATCCCGAAAAACTTGAAAAAATTACTTCAACAAAAGGTTTTCTTATAACCTCGTTGCTTCGCTGTGCGTACATTAATCATGAAAATATTTTAATCCTTACAGATCCGGCTGATTACCAGGAAGCAATTATTCAATTAAGAACCGATAATATTACAGACGACTTTAGAACTTATGTTGCAGCAAAAGCGCTGAATATGGTTTCTGCATTTGATGGTGGTTTTTCTGCTTCTGTTCTTCAGACAGGTAAATACAATGTAAAATATCTCGATTACTTAATGTATCCTTTCAAAAAAGATGTTATGCTTTCGAGCGGTTCAAATTCACATCAAACTGCTTGTCTCTATCGTTCAACAAGAGAAAATCCACCGTTATCTGATTACATCAGACATTCAGATAAATCAATAACTTACAATAATGTTTCAGATATTGCTCTGGCACTTTCTCAGGTGATTAATCTTTTTGCAACTCTTAAAAACCAGTACTCGGTAAAATGTATAAACTGCGACGGCTACGAATTTACTTCTCAGTTTACTCCACTTTCTGGAACAGTTTTTACAATCATCGTAAAATTAAATTCTATTGTCGGAGCATCTCTATCTTCAAATGTATTAGACTCTTTTAAAATGGCTTACACTTACGACACAGAAAATATTAAAAACGCAACTCTTGCCTGCAGTGCCGTAATAGATGGAAACGCCGCAAAAGAAATGGTTAATTCAAACCTTTCTACAATTGTTGCACCAAGCTTTACAGTTGAAGCAAAACAGATTCTTTCAAAAAATAAAAACCTTAAATTAATTCCGTCAAATCTTTTCTCTAACATTCCACTTTCGGGAGCGCTTATTAACGGCGGATTAATTCTTCAGCAGCGCGATGATATTCTTTTTGATAAATGGATTATAAAAACTAAAAACCGTCCTTCGCAAATTCAAAGTGATGAAATGGCATTTGCCATGCTGCTTGCAAAAGCTGCCCGCTCTTATTCCGTAGTGCTTTCAAAGGACAACAGCATTGTAGGAATTTCTCAGGGAGTTCCTTCTACCGTAAAAGCTGTAAAACTTGCACTTTTTGAAGCAACTGAATATCAGGCAAGACAGTCAGTTGCCGCAGACAAAAAAAGTGAAACGGATTCAGCTCCTGCAGAACAGCCGGCACAGAAAAAACAGAACAGCAAGCCGCTGGCAAATATTCTGGTTTGCGACGGAGTTTTAAATTTTAATGATGACATTAAAAAACTTATAGATTGTGGCATTAATGCTATTTTGCAAACCGGTGGTTCACCGTCAGACGGAGAATTTATAAAATATTGTGATGAACACGACGTTGCTATGGTATTTACAGGAATGACACATATATTACTATAGAAAAAACAGAAATCTTGGAGATAAAAAATGCTGTATTATTTAGGAAATATTTTATCAGCTTATTGGGGTCCGGCAAGACTTTTTCAATCTTATGCCGTACTTATTACTGTTGCTCTTTATTTAGGATTTATAGC
>CAMVBP010000038.1 GCA_947165795.1 uncultured Treponema sp. | reverse complement strand
CACATGTAAATAATTTCCACACAGATCGCGGCGGGCTTCAGCCCGACGCATGTGTCTCGTCGGATCTGCGCAGTAGCGCAATCCGACGTGTAAGATAATTTCCTTACACAGCGCGGCGTGCTTGCACGACGCATGTGCTTAGTTGGAAGTTCTAACTAAATACACCGATAGAAGCTGAGTGGAATCGCAGTGCGCGAGAGCGCACATGTAAATAATTTCCACACAGATCGCGGCGGGCTTCAGCCCGACGCATGTGTTTGGTAGGCATCGCTAACAAAATTAGCGGGTCTGCCAAAATTAATAAAATCCATTCACAATGCGGCAGGCGATGTGTTCAAATAACTGCCCCCTAAAATCTAACATCTGACACCTAAAACCTAAAAATACTTCCCACCAGAGCCGCAAATCACTATAATCATTCTATCGTAAAAATAATTAAAAGGAATATTCTATGATCGTAATGAAATTCGGCGGCTCTTCTGTCGCTAATGCAGAGAGAATTAAGCATGTTGCTTCTATCATTAAGGCTTATCAGGAAAAAAAGCCAGTTGTTGTATTATCTGCAATGGGAGATACAACAGACCATCTTTTAGAAGCTGCTGATAAGGCTGTAGAAGGAATTGTAGATGTAGCTGGAGTTGCAAAACTTCACGAAGATACTGCAGCTGAACTTGGAATCAATATAGATACAATTCAGGCTTTGCTCGTTGAATTAAAACAGCTGCTTACAGGTATTTCCATGCTTAAAGAAGTAAGCAAACGTTCCCGCGATTATCTTGTTTCTTTTGGCGAACGTATGAGCGTTAGAATGATGGCTGCTTATCTTGAAAATCAGAATATTCCTGCTCAGTTTTATGATTCATGGGATATTGGATTTAAGTCTGACAGCAATTATATGTCGGCAGAGCTTCTTGATGAAGTTTGGGAAACTATTCCTGCCGGTTTGAATGAATATAAAAATGGAACAGATTTGCGTATTCCTATTGTAACAGGCTTTATTGCAAAAGATGCTAAGGGAAATATTACAACACTTGGTCGCGGCGGTTCAGACCTTACTGCAACTATGATTGGTGCTGCAATGCATGCCGAAGAAGTTCAGACCTGGAAAGATGTAGACGGAATTCTTACTACAGATCCTCGTGTTGTAAAAGATGCAAAACCTGTTCCGGAAGTTACTTATGAAGAAGCTCAGGAGCTTGCTATGTTTGGAGCTCAGGTTCTTCATCCGCGTTCTATGGTACCTGTCCGTAAAACAGGAACTCCGGTGCGTGTAAAGAATTCCTATAATATTACAAGCCCTGGTTCAATTATTGTAGAAAAACATTCAGGAAAAGTTCCTCCGGTTTGTGCAATTACTACTGTAAAACATATTACTTTGATTGATATTATCAGTTCAAGAATGCTTGGTGCCGCAGGCTTTCTTGCCCACATATTCAATAATTTCCTCAAATGGAATATAAGTATTGATGTAATTGCAACATCTGAAGTTTCTGTTTCGCTTACAGTAAATACAAAGTCAGACTTAAGCGGACTTGTAAAAGATCTTGAGCAGGCCAGCGAAGTTACTGTTAGAACAGGAAAATCAATTGTTACAATTATTTGTGATGCTGCTCATTCAAGCGCAATTCTTGCAAGCGGTTTTGAAGCACTTGCAGATGCTGGCATTAATGTACAGATGATAAGCCAGGGTGCAAGTAAAGTAAATATCAGTATGATTGTTGATGATGATGAAGCAGATAAAACTGTTCAGATTCTTCATAATGCATATTTTAGTTAATAAAAGGAGGCTACTGTGAAAATAGCATTAGTTGGTTATGGAAAAATGGGGCATATGATTGAGCAGGCTGCAAAGCGTGCCGGTCATGAAGTTGTCGTTACAATTGATGTTGCAGCTGAAGATGCTTCTGTAAAAATTGCAGCGGGAGACGGAGAAGCTGTAGTTCGTGCAGTTAAATCCAGTGGTGCAGAAGGAATAATTGAATTTTCTCACCCGACTGCTGTAATGGGAAATATAAAAGCACTGCTTCCTCTTGGACTTCCACTTGTTGTAGGAACAACCGGCTGGAATGATAAAAAAGATGAAGTTGCTGAACTTGCAAAAAATGTTGGCGGAGCAATTATGACTTCTGCTAATTTTTCTATCGGCGTAAATATGTTCTACAAAATTGTAGAAGAAGCTTCAAAAATTATGGCAGAATTTTCTGAATACGATGTTGCAACCTGGGAAGCACATCACAACCAGAAGGCAGATAGCCCTAGCGGAACAGCGCTCGAAGTTGCAAGGCGTGTAATGCTCGGCAATTCATCTAAAACAGAGATTGTTACAGATGCATTCCATGAGCGTCCAAAGGCTAATCAGCTTCATGTAAGTTCAACACGCTGCGGAAACATTCCGGGAACACATAAGGTTTTCTTTGATGGAACAGCAGATACTATTGAATTGACTCATACTGCAAGAAGCCGCGAAGGTTTTGCAAACGGTGCTGTAAAGGCTCTTGAAAAACTCGATTCAGGTTTAAAAAGTGGCCGTCTTGTAAAAGGAAAGCTTTTTGACTGGGACGATCTCTTTTAATCTATAAAGCAAAAATCAGTAAGTTTGAAAGGCAGATTGCAAATTGCGAAAGTATAATTGCGGTCTGCCTTATTTCTTTTGCGAATTTTACGTTTTTGTACATCGCTTCTATCATGTAAAAAATAATTGAAAAAAGTAATAAAATCATTCCAATAAAAAGAATAATATTATTTGCTTTATGACTATAAATTAATGCAACGAAACTGGCATAAACAAGAAATTCAATTGCGGCAATTGTAATAATAAGGACGATATTTTTTTTAAAAGAAAAAACAGAGCCTTTTGGAGAAATAAGAAATAAGGTAATAATAATAATTCCAAGAAAAACAATTGAAGAAATAATTGTAAGCCATACAGGCGGCGCATAAACATAGAATATTGATTTATAAAAATCAATCCAGACAAAAACTCCAGCAAGATAAAAAATCTTGGCAGCGCGCATTGTTATTTTATTTTTATTCAGAATCATCATAATCTGGAAAATCCAGAAAAAGAAAAATGCAATTATTGAATAACAAATGCAATGATATGAATCCGGAATAAACTGAAAATGAAATAAAAGTGGATTTATAGTAAACAGCGGAAGCAGAAAAATTGAAGTAATTTTTGTAATCAATTCTTTTTTAATACAATACGAAGTTATAAAAAGTCCAAAAGTAATAATAAAAAGTGCTGCAAAAAGCCAGTTAATTGGTTCCATAACCTGCATTTTATCATACATTGACCTTTTTTTGCAAATTTGCTATTTGTTAAATATCATTTGTAACTATGGAGGTTTTATAAATGAAAAAACTTATTATTGCTGCTTTGTTTGCTATGGGAGCTGTTTTTGCTCTTAGCGCAGAGGATTCTGTTGATGTTTCTGGCGTAAGAGGAGTTAAGTATCCTGCAGGCATAGATGCACCAACTGGCGTTTGGCACGATGCTAAATGGGATGCTGACTGGGAATTTGCTACAAATAGCATTGTTCTTAAAAAAGATGGTAAAGTAGTATATGATTTTACAAATACTGCAGAAAACTTTAAGGCTTCTGCCGGTCTTAACGGAGTTATAGTAACATTTGATTGTTCTGAAACTGGCCGTTCATATAAATTTGTAAAACCAATTTCTTTGAATGCTGATCTTGAAATGACAATTGACCGCAACGATGTTCCTGCAAAAGATCCTAACAAGCATTACGAAACAAAAATTACATGGAACAAATAAAACAATTTTAAAATAAAATTGATGAAAAAAAGGGCTTTCGTTTACGAAAGCCCTTTTTTGTTAAGCATATTTTATTTATCTAAAAATTCATTATGCGTCTTCTTTTGAGAGAAGTACATTTGTAAGAATTCCAAGAATTAAAGCGCAGGCAACTGTTGTAATTGTTACCTTTCCAAAAGAGATTGAGAATCCGCCTACACCTGTAATAAGGATTACAGAAGCTACAAAGAGATTTCTGTTTTTATTCAAATCTACACTCTGGAACATCTTCAATCCTGATACTGCAATAAATCCGTAGAGTGCAATACAAACTCCACCCATTACACAAGAAGGAATTGTTTCCAAGAATGCAACAATTGGAGTAATCATAGAAAGAATAAGACAGCAGAATGCACAGCCCCAGATAGAAACTACAGAAGCGTTGCGAGTAATTGCTACACATCCGATTGATTCACCGTAAGTTGTATTTGGACAGCCTCCGAAAAATGCTCCTGCCATAGAACCAATTCCGTCTCCTAAAAGTGTTCTGTTAAGACCAGGTTCTTTAAGAAGATCTTTTCCAACAATTGTAGAAAGATTTTTGTGGTCTGCAATGTGTTCAGCAAATACTACAAATGCTACAGGAACATAGGCTGTAAAGAGCGTAAGAAGATAAGTTCCAGAAATATCTTTTAAGCCGTCTGAACCGCCGAGCATAAATGTGAATTTAGGGAAAGAGAAGTATGAACTGAATTTTGACCAGTCAAGAGAAGTAAGGGCAGAGTAGTTAATAACGATTAAGTTTGCGTTTCCGCTGAGTTTTCCGATTAATGCAAAAACAGAAGCACAAAGATAACCTGCAAGAATACCTAAGATAAAAGGAATGAGTTTTCCCATTTTCTTTCCGTATGTTGCAAAAAGCATTGTAACTCCGAGTGTTACGATTGCACATATAATTGCAATGTAATATGCAGCAGTGTGACTTCCATTTGCCAATACTACAGGAGCAACATTAGACTTCATTGCATCGCCTACTGCGTTTCCTGCAAGAGAAAGTCCGATGATTGCAACAGTTGGTCCGATGATTACCGGCGGCATTAATTTGTTAATCCATTCTACGCCAAAAGCCTTTACAATAATGGAAATGATTACATATACAAGGCCTGCCATTACGGCACCAATTATAAGTCCCCAGTAGCCTGCAGCCATAGAAGCGGCACCTGCAAATGCTGTACACATTGAACCTATGAAAGCAAAAGAGCTTCCTAAAAAAACAGGGCTGGAACTCTTTGTAAACAATAAGTAAACAATAGATCCAACCCCTGCGCCGAATAATGCAGCCGATGCTGTAAGTTCGCATCCGCAATTTCCGTTAATAATAGCCGGAACTGCAATTGTTGCAGCCATGATTGCAAGAAGCTGCTGCAATGCAAACAGCACTACTTTACCAAATTTTGGTTTGTCTTTGATTCCGTAAATCAAATCCATTTTAATTACTCCTTTTTCATTGTTGATTTTAAACTATTATATTATATTAAAAGAAGGTGGTAAAGAATTTTTCCTTTCAGGATTAAAAAGGAGAACTTTTTTACACCGTTTGCTTTTAAATACAGAGGATTTTTATGTCAGATTTATTTGATTATATTTCCTGGCGCGGAGACATTACATTTTCTCAGGTTCCGTTTGGAAAACTGGACGCATTAATGCTTGCTCATCTTTCTTATTCACTTTTTGACGGTTTGTTGACTTCTGATTTTGATGAAGGAAAAACTCTTGAACAGCTTGCAAAAGATTTTAAGAAATCACGTGATTATGAACAGCGCATAAATATTGGATTTTTAATCAATAAACGCACAGCCGAACTTCTGGAAAAATGTGCGGCTTGTGAACGCTTTAAGAATGTCAGAATCTGTGCGTATAAAGTTGTGTATGACGAAGAAAATATTGAACAGTTTGGCGCAATGACTTTTAGAATTGATGATATAAATTTTATAGCGTACCGCGGAACGGATGATACAATTGTCGGCTGGCATGAAGATTTTAATATTGCATATCTGGATGAGATTCCTGCTCAAAAAGACGCGCTTGAATATTTTAAAAAGGCCGCTGAAAATTTAAAAGGTAAGTTTGTTTTGGCAGGACATTCAAAGGGCGGAAACCTTGCCTTAAATACAGCCGTAAACTGCGGTTCAAAACTTCAGAAAAAAATCAGTACAATTTATAATTTTGATGGTCCGGGATTTTTGCCTGAATTCTTCCTTCGCGAAGAGTATAAAGCAATAGAAAATAAACTTGTTTCTGTTTATCCGGAACTTTCGGTTGTCGGAATGATTTTTAATCACCCAAAGAAATTCGAAATTGTAGAAAGTTCGGGTTTTGCAATTATGCAGCACGATGCAATGACATGGCAGATTCTTGGAAACAGTTTTGTAAATAAAGAGGCTTTTTCTGACGAAAGTAAAATTTTCCATAAAGCCTTTAACCGCTGGATAAAAAAACTGACAGTAGAGCAGCGCAAAAAATTTGTAAATGCACTTTTTGAAATAATAGAAGCGTCTGGTGCAAAAACAAATACAGATTTAGAAAAAAATGCACTTGCATCTTCTGCAAAGATGATTGCCGCATATTCACAATTGGATAAACAGACTAAAAAAGAAGTAAAAGAAATTTTAAGCGTTCTGAAAAGAGCCGTTCATTCATCCCTGCCGTTTATAAAATTTGCGGATATCTGATGTTTGATTTATAATATAAATTATGAATGATAGTACAATTGTAACGTCCAGCCCAATCGGGCAGCATTTGGATTCTATTGGTGAATCAAAGCCGGTTTCTTATCTGGTTTTCAACAAAAAAAAAGTTGAGCTTGTCGCAAAAATAACTATTGGCCGCGAGTCAGATAATGATGTCGTTGTAGATAATAAACTTGCAAGCCGGCATCATGCATTAATTCAGAAAATTAAAGATGCATATTTTATAAAGGATGACGGAAGCACAAACGGTACGTTTATAAATGGAATCCGCATTCCAGCCGGAAAATATGTTAAGCTTAATGCCGGTGATAAAATCACAATTGGAAATGCAAATCTCGTAATTTCATAAAGAGTATTTTTTGTGAATTATAATCGTATTAATGAAATTAATAAAATCCTCACGTCCGAAGCATTGTTCGAGCATGGAGAAATTTTCGGCATTGCAGAAAAAATGTGTGATGTTCTGGAAAACGAAGATTCTTCTTACCGGCCTGCAGCCCAGGATTCAAAACCGGGTTCTCTTTTAGATTTTCATAACATTGATATTCCTGTAATTGTAATTCCCGATCTTCATGCGCGCCCGTACTTTTTAAAAAATATTTTGAATTATACGCTTCCTCAGAATTTTGTTTTTGGAATGAAAGAAATTTCTGTTTTTGAAGCACTTCAAAAAAATCTTGTAAATCTTGTTTTTCTTGGCGATGCGCTTCATACAGAAAGAACTACAAAAGACAGATGGTTCAAAATTGAAGAAGAATTTGATGAAGGTGTTTATGACGGCGAAAGCATGAAGGCCGAAATGAACGAAGGCCTTTCTCTTTTAATGGGACTGTATTATCTTAAAATTTCGTTTCCAAAGAATTTTCATTTTTTAAAAGGGAATCACGAAAATATTTTGAATGAAAATACAGACATAGATTATTCATTCAGAAAATATGCCGACGAAGGACAGATGGTAAAGAATTTTATGCAGACTTATTACGGCGACGATATTTTGTATCTTATAAGTCTTGTTGAAAATAATCTTCCGTTTGTATATTTTGGAAAATACTGCGTTATTTCCCATGCAGAGCCAAAATTTGCTTTTACAAAAAATCAACTTATAAATGCGAGATTTGAAAAATCTGTTGCAAAAAATTTAATCTGGACGGATAATGGCGAAGCAAAAAATAATTCAGCAAAGGAAACTATAGAAAATCTTTTTGGCGAAGAAGAAAAATCTTCCTGTAAAGAAGAATGTATTTATTTAGCAGGCCACAGATGCATACGAGGAAAATACAATATTCTGCAGGATGGAAAATTTATTCAGATTCATAATCCTATGAACCAGAATATTGCATTGGTATATAATGACAGAAAATTTAATCCGGAAACTGATATAAAAAATGTTTTAGAATAAAAAAAGGGAGAAACTATGAGTGACGAATTTCCACCAATGATAGGTAAATATAAGATTCTTGGAATAATCGCAAAGGGCGGAATGGGAACTGTTTATAAGGAAATTCATCCGTCTTTAAAAAGTTATGTAGTTATTAAAAAATTAACTGCGCGCGGAAAAAGTGGAAGTGCGGAACGTTTTAAAAAAGAGGCGCAGATTCTTCTGGATTTGCAGAGTCCTTATATAGTTCACCTGTTTGATTATTTTACCGAAGCCGGATTCCGCTACATGGTAGAAGAACTTGTAGATGGTATTGCAGTTGATGCGCTTATTAAAAAAATGGTCTGCATTCCAACTCCAATTGCAATGCTTATTATGCAGGATTCTTGCTACGCTTTAAAATATGCGCATTCAAAAAATATAATTCATAGAGATATAAAACCCGGAAATATTTTAATTTCTAAACGCGGAGAAATTAAACTTGCAGATTTTGGAATTGCCAGCGATCAGGAAACTCAAAACGATTTAACCGAAAGCGGAATAGCTCTTGGAACTCCGTCTTACATGCCTCCGGAGCAGTTTGAGAATAGTGCAAATGTAGATGAGCGTGCAGATATTTATGCCCTTGGTGTTATGCTTTATGAAATGATTACCGGAACAAAGCCTTACAAAACCGGAAGCTTAACGGAAAGTCTTGCTAATGCAAAAAAGGGAAAATACATTAAGCCCGAAAAACTGAATAAAGATGTTCCAAAAGAAGTCAGTAAAATAATCAGAAAAATGATACGGCCAAAACCAAAGCACAGATATCAGTCGGTTAAGGCTGTTTTGAATGCTGTAAAAAAATATCTAAAGCATTATGATACTCACGAAATCCGCGTGTGCCTTGCAAAGGCTGTAATTGTAAAAAAATATGTGGATGAAGAAATCGTAAGAAAAGATATTGTAAAGCGCAGAATAAGAAAAATTACTGCGGCTGTTGTTTCTCTTGGTGCAGTATTTTTAATTATGTGGCAGACAGGTTTAATTCACAGACTTGTATTAAGAAAGATTTATGCACCCGTAAATATTAATATGACAGTTCCTTCATCTCTTCTGGAACAGACCGACCTTCCTATAAAGGCATTTTTCTTTGAAGACGACAATGATAAAATTCCTGAAATTAAAGACAGCAGCAGGGTTTTATTTAAAGAGGGCAGCCGGCTTATAGATAAAATTTATACTTTTGGAACAAAGGTTCAGGTAAGAACTTCTTATGATAAAAACACAGTTTATAAGATGAGAACCTTGTATTTAAAAAGCGGAAACTACAGAATAAAAATTGCAGCAGGCCCTTATGTCTGGTGGAACAGCTTTACAATTAACGAAAATGTAGACGAATGTGTTTTAAATTGTGATTTCCTGAAAAACATGAGGCGAACTTTAAAAGTTAATTTTCAAATTAATGATGCGGCAACAAACAGCAAAATTGAAGTTCCATATAATTGTGAAGTTTTATTTAACAATGAATGGAAAAGCTTGGATTCCGTGGATTTAGAGAAAATTACAAGCGGAACAGTCTGGAAATTCCGATTTACCGCAGACGGTTACAAGGAAAAAGTTTATTCACTTTTAATCGACTGGTATCAGGATGAACTGATGATTTGTACTGCTTTGGAAAGAATTTAATTTGACTATAATTCTGAATTGTTAGTATATTTAAAATATGAGCGATAATAAAGATTCAGAATTTTCAATTATTCCGACAGAACAGATTCTGCCTTCAAAACTTACAATAATTCCTCTTCAGGGAAGACCAATTTTCCCGGGCATATTTACGCCTCTTATGATTAATTCTCAGGACGATGTAAAAGTTGTAGAAGACGCTTACGAGAATGATGGCTTTATTGGAATTGTAATGGTAAAAAAAGATGAAGATGCTTCATCGGTTGCAGATTTGTGCCGTGTAGGAACTGCTGCAAGAATAATTAAAAAAATGAATTTGCCGGATGGCGGAGTAAATATTTTTATTTCTACCGTAAAAAGATTTAAAATAAGAAAGACTCTTCATAATTCGGCTCCAATGGCTGTTGCAGTTGAATATCTTGATGACGAAGAAGCCGACACATTTGAAGTAAAAGCACTTACCCGCGCACTCATAAGCGAAATGAAAGAGGTAAGCGAAAATAATCCGCTTTTCTCTGAAGAAATGCGCCTTAATATGGTAAATATTGATAATCCGGGCAAGGTTGCAGATTTTATTGCTTCAATTTTAAATGTAGATAAAGAAGAACAGCAGAAAATTCTGGAAACTATAAATGTTCGCCAGCGAATGGAACAGGTTCTTGTGTTTATAAAAAAGGAACAGGAGCTTTTAAAGGTTCAGAAAAAAATTCAAAAAGAGTTAAATGAAAAAATAGAAAAGAATCAGCGCGAATATTTTTTGCGCGAAGAAATGAAAGAGATTCAGGAAGAACTTGGCGAAACTCCGGATGGAAACGATACAGACTATCAGAAGTTTAAAAAGAAGATTGCTGAATTTAATTTTGAAGGTGAAATAAAAGAAACTGTAGAAAGTGAACTTTCAAAACTTTCTATGATGGAACCGAATTCTTCGGAATGGATTGTTACCCGCAATTATCTTGAGCTTGTAACTCAACTTCCATGGAAGGTTCCAGTTGCAGATGATTATGATTTAACTCGTGCAAAAAAGATTCTGGATGAAGACCATTTTGGACTCGAAGACGTTAAGAAAAGAATTGTTGAATATCTTGCTGTCCGCAAACTCAAGCAGGATGCAAAAGGTTCAATACTTCTTTTGGTAGGACCTCCGGGAGTTGGAAAAACTTCTGTAGGAAAATCAATTGCAAATGCAATGAATAAACCTTTCTACCGTTTTTCTGTTGGTGGAATGAGGGACGAAGCAGAAATTAAAGGACACCGCAGAACTTACATAGGCGCAATGCCTGGAAAAATAATTCAGGGACTCAAAATTACAAAGAGCAGCACTCCTGTTTTTATGATTGACGAAGTTGATAAGATGGGCTCAAGTCATAACGGAGATCCTGCAAGTGCTTTGCTTGAAGTTCTTGATCCAGAGCAGAATGTTTCTTTCCGCGATACTTATCTTGATTTGCCTTTTGATATTTCAAACGTGTTCTTTATTCTGACGGCAAATACTCTGGACACTGTTCCAGAGCCGCTTTTGGACCGTGCAGAAATAATTCATCTTTCGGGCTATATTGATCAGGAAAAGCTTGAGATTGCAAGAAAGTATTTAATTCCAAAGAACCTGGTAAAAAATGGTCTTGCAAAAAATCAGATTAAGTACACTAAAGCGGCTCTTCTCGAAATTGCAGAAGAGTATGCACGTGAATCTGGAGTACGTAATTACGAAAAGTGTCTTGATAAAATTCACAGAAAGATAGTTACCGAGATGATTACGGATGTGGAATCTTCAAAGAATGCTTCGGCTGATTTGAAAAAGCAGATTACTGTTGATGCTCCTGATTTGTTTAAATATCTTGGAAAACCAGTTTTTGACGAAAGTCAGATAAAGGTTGCTTCTGTTCCCGGTACCGCAATCGGTTTGGCATGGACGAGTATGGGCGGTGATACACTTTTGATAGAAGCAACTTCTTTTGCCGGAAAAACCGGATTAGTTCTTACCGGACAGATGGGCGATGTAATGAAGGAGTCGAGCCAGATTGCTTTTGACTGGGCAAGAAAGTTTGTACTTGAACGCGGAACAAAAGATGCAAAATGGTTTGAAGAAAATATTGTTCACCTGCACATTCCGGAAGGAGCAACTCCAAAAGACGGACCAAGTGCCGGAATTACAATGGCAACTACTTTTGTTTCATTGCTGCTTAATAAAAAAATTAAGCCGAACCTTGCAATGACTGGAGAGCTTTCGCTTACAGGACAGGTGTTGCCGATTGGCGGACTGCGCGAAAAGACAGTTGCCGCAAAGCGAAATAAGATAAAGACAATTATTATTCCAAAAGCAAACGAACGCGATCTTGAAGAAATTCCTGAACACGTAAAGCAGGGAATAAAATTTGTTCCTGTAACTGATGTTCGCGAAGTTCTGGAGCTGGCACTGGGAGTTAAGTAATAAGGGTGGATTCGAGAACCTCGACCACCGTTACATCATTCCAATTTCAATAAGCCATTCGCGCAGTTCTTCGTTCCAGTGGAATTCCTTCATAAATTTGCAGTCTTTCATGCCAAAGCCGTGCTTGCCCCAAGGGTAACGTGCTAGGCGGCATGGAATATTTGCTTCCTGTAGTGCGTCGTAAAGACGGAGGGAATTTTCTGGAATTACAACAGGATCGTCATCGCAGACAACAACATAAGTCGGCGGCATGTCGGACGGTACATTCAGCTCAAGCGAAAATTCATTTTTGCGTTCCTGTGTCTGATTCTTTTTACCTTTACCAAGAAGGCTG
>CAMVBP010000037.1 GCA_947165795.1 uncultured Treponema sp. | reverse complement strand
AACAGGACTCCTTTATGATTCTTGCGCGGAATGGAAAAACTTTCCGTATCGGTCTTATTATATAATAATGCAATGATATTTAATTATCAAGCATTTTAAACTATATTCACACTAGAATTCTAGAAAAAACGCTATATCTAGTGTTAAAATGACGCTTTTTAATCTAAGCAATACTATTTCGAAGAAAAAAAAGGGGCAAAACATTTGTTTTTCCCCTTTCAATCCCCTTTTCGTCTCATTAGAATTTAAGTGTTAATCCAAATTTTGTCATTGGATAACCACATTCTAAATTCAAACCGAAATTTTTATTAAAGAACCAGTTTGCACCAATTGCACCACCAGCATTAAAGCATTCAAATGCATCCCAATGATGTGGAGTCATAAAAGGAATTGTTGCACCAACTCTAGAAACTGCATAAACATCAAGTTGCTCCGGCGGCAGCTGAATATGATAAGCAGCTTCGCCTCCAACGAACATTCCCATAAAAGCAGTAGAAGCATAAACCGGAGTATACTTTCCGTCTATCCATTCATGACGATCAATATAACTATATCCGTATGAACGGAAACCTGCATAACCACCAAATGTAAACGGAAGCTTCCAGATTGGCTGAGCAAACTGAACATCTACCATTACCGGCGGAATAAACCAGAAATCTTTAAAGTTTGTATAAGCAAACTCAGAAAACCAGATACCACCATCAACATTAATAATAAAATCATGGTTTTCAATTCCGCCGCCATAATTGCACCAGCATTCTGACCATTCAAATGCAGAAACAGAAGCCGGAACGGCAAGCGCAAATACAAAAGCAGCAAATAATGCTTTTAATGATTTTCGCATAAATCACTCCCTAAAAAACTAGTTGTCCGTAGATTGTAGCAATTGTATAAAAAAAATGCAAATATCAACATTCCAATGCCGCTTCTTTAATATCTTCTATATTTATTGCTTCACGATTATTTTGTCCGGCACGAAGTGCGGCGCCGTTTAATATGCTTTCTATTTTTGCACAGGAATAGCCGTTAAATAAACGGACAAGTTCTTCTGTCTTACAATTTTCTGCAAGCTTTTTACCGCGCGAATACATTTCTATAAGTTTTGCGCGGGCCGCTTCATCCGGATAAGGAACTGTTAACTTTGAATCAAAACGGCCGGGTCTTATAAGAGCCGGGTCCAGTGCTTTTATACTGTTTGTTGCTGCAATTACAAGCACACCATTCGAAGCTTCAAAACCGTCAAGTTCATTTAAAAGTGCAGTAACAATACGCGTATTTTCTGTTTCCAAAGCAGAGCCGCTGTAATTTCTTATGGTACCAATTCCATCAAATTCATCTATAAATACAATACACGGAGCGCGGCGACGGGCTTTTCTAAAAAGAAGCTTTACCTTCATAGGTCCAATCGCCATAAACATACTTTCAAAATCTGTTGCCTTTGCAGGAATAAAATTAATTTTTGCTTCACCGGCAAGCGCCTTTGCAAAAAGAGTTTTTCCGTTGCCAGGCTCGCCTTCCAGAAGAATTCCCTTTGGCATGCGAATTCCTTTTTTTGCATATGCGGCAGGATTTTTCATTATTTCCATAACCTGCACCATATCGCGCTTAAGCTTATCCATACCAACAACATCATCAAATTTAACGCCGGTTTTATGAACAACCTTAAAGGTATTCGGACTTATAAATTTTCTGAATGCAATAATAATTACGCCAAAGAAAAATACGTAAAAAATTACATCAAAAATAAGCGAAAGAATTTCTGTACCGTCTTTTACTACAGTCACTTCTATTCCACGCTTCATAAGTTCTTCCTGTAGAACCGGTGAATGAGGATTATCTGTTATAAAAGGCATTCCGGTACCATTTGTCCGGAAATGAATTTTATCTCCGTCAAATTCTACGCTGTCTACATCGTTAAGCTCAACTGCTTTCCAGAATACAGCATAAGTTACTTTTTCCGGTGTCAGCCGGTAACGAAAAAAATCATATGCAAAATATGCTGCTGCCCCAATAAAGGCGAGCAGCAAAAAAACAACGGATAAACGAATCTTATTTTTCTTCATTTATAATTACCCTACGTCGTCTGAATAATATAAATCCTCCGATGCTAAGAAGCAGTGCGCAGATAACTGCCGCAATAACTTTTGTAACGGTTCCGGCAAAATCCATTGCTTCTGCCTGAGCTTCGTTTTCTACAGTAATTTGTACAGCCGCTGTACTCTGAACCTGAGCAGCCACCGGCGCCTGAACTTCAGAAACACCATTTCTCGAAGCACGAGCAGACTTAGCAGGTTTCTTATTAGCAGCAGAAGGTACCGCATTTGCAGAAGCTGTATTTTCTACAGCCATAGCGGCCGCAGGAGTTTCTGTAACAGAAGATGCTTCTGTTTTATTTATTCCTGCAATAATTTCCGAAATATTTACTCCGGCCAGAGCAGAAGGCGTTGACTTAACTAAAGAAGCTACCGGTGCAGAAATATCTTTTACTGCATTATATACAGAGCTTGTAACCGGTTCTGTATATGTAACAGCCGCAGAGCTGATTGTCGAAACAGTTGTTCCGGCAGAACCTACTAATGTATTCCATGCACTTCCAAATGCACCGCCGCGCATTCTGCGTTCAATTGAAATATCTGGAGAAACATAAGAATCTCCGGTATTTACATCTCCGGCATAGTCTGCCTTTGTCCACCAGTTTTGAGCATAGCCTTCTGTACTATAGAAAACAAGATTGTGAACACAAATATTTCCAAGTTCATCCTTATACCATACAAATATAAAGGTATAAAGCTTAGAAATCTTACTCATATCAAGAGAAATATTTGTAAGCTTTCCACCAGAAACATCCACAGGACCATTCCAATCAACATCTGATTCTTTAATAGAACCATAAGTTATTCCATAATACAAATTATTAGAAGGTAATGAAGATTTCTTTACCGGCAGAGTAAATTTTGTATTTGCATCAACCTGTCTTATAACATAATCAGTGACATTTGAAGGATTAGATTCAGGAACTCCATCATTATATTTGATTATAGAAATTTTTCCTGATTTAAGTTCTACCGGTGTAGGACTAACCGAATAATTTGAATCGTTATTTGCAAAAGATTTTATCCAGTTAGATTTATTACCTGCATTATAAGTTCCAGGATATGTTGGAACCTGAGCAAGACCAGTATAACCAATCTTATCATTTTCTTTGTCTACTACAGGCGCAGAGCCGTGTGCTTTAAATTCATATTTAATTAAACGGGTCTCATTTCCGGCGGCATCTCTTACAAAAATTCTATAAACTTTCTTAGTTGTCCAGTTAGCGTCAAGTTCAATATCAAAAGCTGAAGAAGTAGAATAAGTCTTTATATTGCTGCCATTCATTTCGTAATTACCATCAATTGTCATTACAATAGACGATCCGGAACCACAATCTGTAATAGTTCCCGGATTAATAGTAATTAAATTTACCTTTGCCGGATTATAAATAAATGATACAGCTGAAATTACACCATTGGATTCTGTTACGGTAGCAATATAATCACCAGGTGCAGTATCAGTTGCTTCAACAGCTTGTGTTGAATTCTTCTTAAGAACATAAGAATCTATAGAACCTGTAGGAGCCGCACCTTTAAGAGTAAAGGTTGCAAGAACTGCAGATATATTTCCAACAGTATCCTTTCCATAAATCTTATAGGTTGCTTCATAAGAAACTGCTGAACCTGGACAAGGCAAAGCTGTTCCTGTCATTGCAGTTAATTCACCATCGCCAATCTGGTAATACAAAGTTGCAGCATTGTCCTCTGCATCTTTTACTGTTGAAGTAAGATTAATGCTTGTAACAGGAGCTGAACCTGTAGACTTGAAGTAGATAATAGAAGAATCTGTTCCGTCGACTGCAGTTCCCTCTTCTGCTGAATAAGTTACAGCACCGGCAGGCAGTTTTCCGTTCAGAACATACTTTCTGAGAATCTTCTTATTACCAAGAGAGTCTTCTGCATATACAGTATAAGTTGCAGTATTATTTGTATCTCCTATAGGACAAGGACGCTTTAATGTTCCTGTAATATCATCAGGAGTTGAACTTCCCTTCTGGTAGAAAATCTTAACTGCATTTTCTGCACTTGCAGGTGTGTTACCACGAGAATCCTGAACACTACTTATTGCAAGCTGAATTTCAGCTATACTTGTTGAATTGTAATAAATAGAGTCTGTGCCTTCTGCAGTATCGGCAGTAAGTTTTGTACCGGTTACCTGAGTGAAAGAAACAGTTCCCAAAGGATTCTTACCGTTTACAACAACAGTCTTTAAGAGTTTAGAATTGTTAAGTTTATCTTTTACATAAATCTTATAAGTTGCTTCAAGACCTTCTGAAAGAGTAACCGGAAGACTGTATGTTCCTGAAAGGGCAGTTTCTGCTCCGCCATCAACTGTGTAATATACACTGTCTAAACCTGAACCAGAATCAGAAGGACTTGAAATGCTGATTGTAATAGCAGTTAATCTGTCTGTTCCAGAGTTTCTGTAGTAAATTGTCTGTTTTTCTGCTCCGTCTTCTGTACCATTAACTATGCTGTAATGGGTATTTTCTACAGGAGTTCCGGAAGAAGCCTTTGTAAGTGTATGAGAAACAGTACCTGTTGGAGCGGTTGTATCTTTTTGAACTTTTATAGCAGTTAATGTTGTTGCATTTTCTGCCTTATCAGTTGCGCGGAATGTTATAGTATAAAGTTTTCCTTCCTCTAATCCACTGAGCGTATAAGTTTTATTTGTTTTATCAAATGAAGAAGTAATATCTGTAAAGTCTGGAGTTGAAGTATCACCTTGTTTTTCTATTTTTGCTTCATATTTCAGAATATCTGTTGCAGAGTAGCCAAATGAAACCAGAATATTGTTGCTGCTAAAGTAATATACAGAAGAAGATGTATTCTGCCAGAGTTCACCTGAACTTCCAGCTATAGTAACTGGATTAGAAGCTGCTAAAGCAAAGTCTGGAGGCGTTGCATCATATGTCCAGTTATTTGCCCCGGCAGGTCCAAAAATACGATAGGTTGTAAATTCAGTTTCTGTATACAGTTTTATATAAAGTTCGGTACCAGAAATTGAGGTTCCAAGTTTAGATAAATCAAGAGTATATTCATAACCATTTTTCTCTAAGCCAGAGGCTGAATCTGTATATGTATATTTATTACTGCTATACTGACCACCTATCAGAATTTCACAGCTTGAAAGTGTATTATCATTTGTTGTAAACGTGAATTTAGAAGTTCCCTTTAAGTAGTTAATCTTTTCATCACCATTTACATATGAGCCAACATCCGGATAAGAAAGTGTATTTGGTTTTATAGACGGAGACACATTTGCCTCGAATCTTACGATAATAGGAGTTCTACAAATAAGCCCCGCTTTATTTACAGGATAGAAGTAAGTTACAGGGTTAACAGAATTCCATTCACTATCATCATTCTTTTCGAATAAATATTTATTATCAGTTATTTCTGTAATTACAGATCCTACAAGAGAAGCATCATAGAAAGTCTTGAATTTGTCATTTACATTAGTAGCAGTATCTGAAAGAGGTGATGTTCTTACAATCCAGCCAAGCAAGTCTTTTGAATCCGAAGTTGTATAACTACTTGAATCATTTTCGTGCCATTTTGCATTAAGCTTTACATACATCTTATGTCGATATTTAGAAGCTGTAATTTTGTAAGTTTTATCAGAAGCGACGTATGAACGGCTGATTCCCCAGTCATTCCAGTTATCCATACCAGAATTATGATCGCCAGCTTCTATTTTGTCTCTTAAGTATACATTAGTAAGGTTAGAAGTTGAAAGATCGAGTTCTGGAACACTCTGCTTTACCCAGTTACTTACATTATCTTTTGTTAATCCCATAGAGGCAGTATTTCCAACAAAATCTTCAATATCCGGAATATCAATCTTCATAGAAGAATTTGGAAGTTTTGAAGAAATATCGTAAGAAGATTTTACAATTGCCTGTTCTCGTTCATCATCTGAATAAGTTCTGTCTCCATCATAATAAACACCAGAACCTTCATCGATAATCGTATAAGCTACAGTAGAGATTGAACTATAATAGTTTACACCTGTCGGATTATTATTTGCATCTACAGGACCATCAGTTATAATTGTATTAATATATTCACTTAAATTTGAATTTACCTCCGGAACTGGTGCTTCGTTATCGTACATCCATTTTGATGCACTTCCGTCTGTAAGCTTTGTAATTCTGAAGTTACCTACAGTATCTTCCATAATATACCATAATTCTGCTGCATCAGTATTTGGAGACGGTGTAGGAAGATTTAAATTCATTTCAAGCGCAGATTGAGCAGTTGCTTTAATAGAAGTCCATGTTCCAGTATCTGCTTCAAAATCACTTTGAGAAGGAGCGTTTGTACCAGACCAGGAAATAAGCTTTGTTCTCAAGGTATATCCGGTATCTGAACTGCTAAAGAGAGCTGTATCAGAATTTTCAAGAGAAAGAACAGGTGTTCCCTTGTAATAAAGGACATCACCAAATGTCTTCTTGGTAACTCCACTATAGCTCATAGACTTTGTGCCTTGCTGAACCTCGCCATCAATTACCCAGCCTACATGTTCATAATCTGCTAGACTAGTTTTTCCAAGAACAGAAGCCAATCCTGGTCTTATAAGTACATAGCTCTGGTTATCACAACCATCTTTAAGCCAGAGTGCAAGCGGCGGACAATTTCTGTTTGGAAGAGTAATTATAATGTCTCCGTTTGAATCAATTTCACTTGTTATATCTAAATCTGTATTAGAATCACCTCTTTTGTAATCATGCCAGTATGGGTTTCCATTATTTTCTGCATCGGGTTCTTCAGGACTAAATGCTCCCTGAAGATATGAATTTGACAGATAACCTAATGTGCTGTGATGAGTACTGCTGAAATTTCCATACAAGTGAGTAACTGAATATTTTTCTATAGGAGAAGAAGTTATTTGTTCTCCTGCTTTTCCATAACCACCTGTACCGTTACCAAGCTTAATTCTAATCTTATACGGGTTATCATCAAACTTCTTAAGTACATAATCATATGTACTTATATAGTAAGGTGTTAAACTGCTTCTTATACAATATACATAACCATCAGTAGCATTCAAAGAAGTAGAACTTCTTACAGGATTCTTATGCATATTAGAAGCTTCAAAACCGTTTGGTACTTCAATTTCTATATAGCTGTTCAAATCTTCTGAATCGTTTTGCATAATCGAATCGATTATAATATGGAATGTAATTACATCTGACTTATTACCTGCTTTATCAACTACATAGGTATTAAATTTACAATTTGCACCGACAGCAGGTGTAAGACCGTGATATGCAAATGGACCTGAATTACTTGCAGAAGTTCCGACACCTTCATAAGTTGAGCCGGAAACATTTTCTATATAAATTGAATTTGAATTTCTGTTTAATTCTTCAACATCTGCTTCTATACGTATTGGAGCAGCATAAGATGCGCCATCTTGAGCTACATAGAAGTAAAGATCTCCAGCTGTATTTCCTTCTACTTCATCCTTTAAGCCATAAGCTCTTTGCGAAGCTTCAACATCAGGAGCCTTTGGATGCGGCCATACATGATTCGGATTAACAGTAAATGAAGAAGTTGCCTGAGTTGTTGTATAAAGTCCGTTTCCATTCCAGCTTGGTCTTACAGAGTCGTAAGTAATTGACTTTGTTGAAGAATTATTTATTGTACTTGTATTTCCACCAAGGGTTGTTGCTGTAATTTTTACAGTCTTTAGACCGTTATCTACAGTTACAGAAGGCAAAGCTCCGCTTTCCTGAATAAGTCTGAGATTGCTGATTGAAACAGTAATATTCGTACCAACAATTACCTTATTGGCAAAACTTACTGTTGAAACTGCTGAAGTTATATCTCCTGCAGTTACGATTGTTTCCCACCCATTAATATAAGCCTGAATGCTTGTTGTTTCATCAAATACCGCACCGTCTAACGTAAGGGCACTAATACCTGAATAATATCCGACAAGACTTAATTCGGCATTAATATATGTTTCGTTTGTAAAGCCTGCATCTGCTGAAAGGCTGTTTGTACCAGCTCCCCTGTCTTCTATTTTAGTTAATGATACAGTAGGAGTTGTATTATCATAGCTGAATTCTGTAAATGAAAGAGGAAGAGTTGCTGCAGTAATATTGGTTCCACTCTTTATAGAGGTTTCTTCTGCAGAAACGTTTGTCGCTCTATCGGAAATTTTAAGTTTAATTCCAGACTTTTCAGAATTAACGTTTATAATTCGTGAAAGCTGAACATCTGTAAATATAAGAGTTACAGAACTTCCCTTAATGCGCATAATGTCATTATAAGAAGTAAGTTTAAGAACTTTTCCGGAAATCTCTTTTGCAAGTTCTGCTCCATCCGGTTCAAAACCATCTCCTGCAGAATTCAGTTTTGCTTTATAAACCTTTGTTGCAGAGGTAAGACTTATCGTTGAATCGGTAAAGTCAAATACATTTGCTCCGGAGTTACTTTCGTTGAATGTAACATAAATAGTTGTCTTTGGAATTGATGCACTTGTATCCAGAGAAGAATAATCTGCCCAGTATGTTTCTGTTGTTTCTCCGGCAATAATACCTTTACGGATATTCGGAACAATAATCTTTTCAATAACCGGATTTGTAGAGTCATTGCTTAATTCAACCGGTTGTGCAGAAGTAGTTTCGTTAAGAGCAGCATCTTTTACAGTTACTCTTATTTTGTAATTACCCTCTGTTGCAGAATCTGCAATCTGAATTCCATTAATCTGGATTGTCTGCCAGTCTGTTGCAGGATTTGTAAATTTAAGAACCTTTGTATTAGCAGTATCAATAGAATAATCTGAAGAAGTAAGATTTTCTGTAGTTCCACTTGTTTTAACAACAGAAATACTAAAGTTTCCGGCAAATGGAGTTCCATAAGCCTCTTCTTCTGTTCCAGAAGCATTAACATGCCTTACAGAAAGTTCCAGTTTTTCTATTCCCGAAGTTTCTTCGGTTACAGGAATAATCAAAGTCTGATTATTAAGTATGTTTCCGGTTGTAACACCAGCTGCAGAACCATCAGCAGCTTCCCATTCAAGCGTACCGACAACAGGCGCGTTGCAGTCAAACTTAATTCTTTCAGGAAGAATATCTGCAAAAATATTGCCCATATCATCTTTAAGAGCATAAGCAAAACGCTGTCCTTCAGGATTATCCTGTGTAGGAGCAGTAAAGTTTTGGAATACATTTGCAGGAACTGCCTCTTTCCAGTCAGTATCTGCTGCAGATTCAAATTCTTCGGCAACATTTTCGCTTGTAACTGTATCATCTATTTCTTTTACAATCCAATAAACTTTATTTGAACGGAGGAGTGCATTGCCGGAATCCACAATTGCAGGACCAGAAACAGAAATCTTAAGCTTTTCATATTCAACTGCATTATAGAAATCGTCCAGATCCATAGGATCAGAATTATCTGTACGTGTAAAGCTTACTTGTCCAGAACTGAGGGCTGCTGGAGGTGTAGTATCTTTTACTACAAATATAGTTCCCCATCCGTTTCCATTAACTTCTGTAATATCTGTATATTCTGTAAATCCGCTGTTAGAAATATTATCTATTGCAGCAACATCAATCTGAATTAATCCATCCGGGACATTAATACTAGACATATCATAAACAAAGAGACATCCAACACCAGAAGTATTATCATCAAATGAATCGTCGCCAAGAGCAGTAAGTCTGTTTTTCTCATCCTGAACGAGTCTTGAATATGTCTTATTAAGAGGTCTTCCTATTTCTGCAATATCTCCCTGAGGAATATAAGCCATAGAAAGTGTATTATCGTCATATGAAGAAACTGCAGTTCCAGCATCATTGAACAGAGGCTTAGAACGGATTGCAACCATGGCAACATCATTTTCAAGGTGGTCATTATTATTACCGGTAAGGTCTTCTGCATAAACGCGGATAGTAACCTTATCGCTTACACGGTTTTTAACAAGTGCCTGATAAATACCGTTATTAGAATTATAGAATGTAGAAGAAAGGCTGGCAGCGGCATCATTTGAACCAGTAGTAAGCTTGAATTTAGTTTTTGTATTATCCAGATTCTGCATTACCAAAGCAGAATCATACATTCCCTGGAACTGTCCGAATTCAAGACCTCTTCCTGCTGTAAGCTGTGTAATACGTGGAGCATAAGAGTCCATACCGCTTCCGGCTGTAAAACTGATTGTTTCATCATCAACCATAGAGAAGCCGTAAATATCTTTTACTTCCTTGGAAATCGTAATATTTACTGTAGATTTTGAATCGTATCCTTCATGTAATCCGGCAGGAGTAAATTTGAGAGTAAGCATTTTTCCATTTCGGCTCAAAATAGGATCTTCAAAAAGGTTCGAAATATCTTTACTTTCAATTTCCATTTCACCATCAATAATTGTAATTGAACCTTCTGTTATCGAAACTGCGTCTTCCTCCAAAAAAGAAGAAGGATCCATTGGCTTTGTAAAGCTGATTCGTACAGACATATTTCTTACGACATCATTACTTCCGCGTGCCGGAATAGTAAGGTTTACTTTTGGTCTTTCTGTAACAACCGGAACAATAAAAATATCACTTCTGGATTCGTTGACTGTTACTTCTGTGTTCGCGCTGCGCGGATTGTCAAAAGAAACTACAGAACTTGAAAGTTCATAAGGACGAATTCTGGAATTATAATCACTTTCATCTACAAAGAGCTTGTCTTTGTTTTGATTACCTGTTGAAAGGAAACTTGTAGAAAAGGCAGCCCATTTTACAAAGCCGTATTCAGTTTCAGTTGTTGCAGATATTCCCTGCGGAATTCCAACCTTAAAAGTTGAATAGCCTTCAGGATTTGTTTTTCCCTGCTTTGTCATTGCATAACGCACAAATACGCTTATCGGCTCGGCATTTGCAATCTTTACATCCCGTTCTATGTCAGAATAAAAGTCATCATCTTTCATCCATGTATCACATGAATAAAAGACGCTGGAAATAATTCCTAATAATATTACGGATAATAAACCTGTAAATAACTTTTTCATTCTGCTTACTCTCCTTCTTTTTTCTTTTTATAAATAATAATTCCTGCTGCAGTAGCTGCGATAATAAATGGTGCAGAAATAGCAGCAACAGTGCCGGCAGAAGCTCCGCCTGCTTTTGTATGATCTGCAGTTACCTGTGCAGGAACTGCAGCTGCCGGTTTTATATTTTCTGCAACCGGTTCTGTATTACCAGTCTGCAGCTCAACTTCTGCTGTAAGTGTTTCTTTATCTGCTGCAAGCGATTCAATGTCAGCAGTTTGCGGTGCAACATCTTCAGTTACCGGCGAAGCAGCTGCCGAAGCCTGTTCTGCCGGCTCTGCTGCTTTTGCAGTCTGTACTGCCGCTGCGCTTCCCCACGAAGAAGTTGCAGTTACCGGAGTACTGTTTGCAACCGTAGTATTATTTACGGCAACTGTTCTACGACTTGAAGCACGTGTCAATTCATCTGAATCAAACGAGAACAAATCTTCCAGTTCTTCGTCTTCATCACCTTCAAGTTCTTCTTCACGAATTCCCATCGGAACTACGGCATCACCTACTCCGACAAGTGCAAGAATTTCGCGCAATGCAAGATCCGAAAATGGATTTTCTTCGTTAAGCTCATATTCAACTATAGTCTCTTCTTCCTGTTTTTCTGCAATCTTAACAGGACGGAACTGAAGAAGATTTCTTATTTCACTAAAACTGTATTCTTCAATACTCATTGAGAATGCATTGGTTACGTCTTCTTCTTCCGGCATACTGAATTTTGCAGAAGCGCCTGGAACACTTATCGGCGGATAAATTTTCCAGGAATCTTCCATTTTGTACATTGCCGCAGTTCCCTGAGAATAAGCCTTCATCCACTCTCTTGAGCCGTAACGGTATGCTTTATAAAAACCTTCATCGGTCATTGTAATTTCGAGCGGAACCCAAACTTCATCATCAACAATAATATAATTATACAGATATCTGAGTTTTTCTTCTGCCTCTGCTGCATTCAAGCCCGAATCAAAGGCCATAAAAATATGTCCCGGAACTGTAATAAATGCAGTACGAATTCCTACTGCTTCAAAAAGTGAACAGAAAAGAATTGAAAGGTCATCACAGTCGCCGCCTTTATACATAAGCGTCTGGTACGGGAACTGAAGGAAGTCTATTGATGAGGTTCCGACATTATCTTCGAATGCAGAAGAAGGGTCTACTACATAGTTAATGCCGAACTGATTCAATGCTTCAAAAATTCCGAGCGCATACTGAATATTCATTGGAACTTCTGTTCTTTGATCTTCGCGTACAAGGCTTGCTACATATTTTGCAAACTGCATTGCGGCAGGGTCCTTAGAAGAAACGAAAACTGCTGCACGGCGGTCATCATCCCAGGACATATTGTTTCGTCCATAAACCGGAACATCCAGCATAAAGCTCTGTGTACGTTTTCTTCCAAGGCAGGCATATTTTACGGTTATTAAACTGTTTGTATCAGTTCGTTCTGTAAGGTCAAGCATCTGCTCTTCAAAGAATGCAA
>CAMVBP010000036.1 GCA_947165795.1 uncultured Treponema sp. | reverse complement strand
CCTCCGTGAAAATAAAAATTTAATCATATATAAAGACGCAAAAACTATTAAAAAACGGAAGTTGAGTTTGGAAAAATTCAAAAAATTTTTGAAAATTTTATGCAAACCTGGTGACTTACCTTTGTACTAAAAAAGTATTACAATATTCAAAACAGGAACATTAAATGAAAAGATTTGAAGTAGTTTCGCAATTTCAACCCAGCGGAGATCAGGGGCAGGCAATTCAAAAACTTAGCGAAGGATTTTTGCGCGGAGATAAGTTTCAGACTTTAAAAGGTGTTACGGGTTCTGGAAAAACTTTTACGATGGCAAAAATTATTGAAGCCGTTCAGCGCCCTACACTTATTATCAGTCACAACAAAACTCTTTCTGCCCAGCTTTACCGCGAATTCAAATCTTTTTTTCCGAATAACGCTGTTGAATATTTTGTTTCTTATTATGATTATTACCAGCCGGAAGCTTATGTTGCCGCGCGTGACCTTTATATAGAAAAAGACTGCGACATCAACCGCGAAATTGACCAGCTGCGATTAAAGGCAACTTACAGCCTTATGGAACGCCGCGATGTAATTGTAGTTGCAACTGTTTCCTGTATTTACGGTTTGGGTATGCCGGATGTTTACAAGGGAATGCGCGTTCATGTAGAAAATGGTCAGACAATCGATATAAAAAAATTTGCGGCTTCACTTATTTCAATGCAGTATGTCCGCAATGATGATATTCTAGACCGCGGAAATTTCCGTATTAAAGGCGATGTAATTGAAGTTTTCCCACCGTACATGGAAACCGACGAAGCTTACAGAATTGAACTTGACTGGGATGAAATTGTAAGAATCAGACGATTTAATGTACTGAACCGCGACGTAACCGGTGAACTTGAAGAAACAGTTTTTTACCCTGCAAAGCACTTTGTTGTTCCGCATGATCAGCTTATTTCTGCAACAGACCGAATTCAGGCAGAAATGGAAGCACGCGTAGAAGAACTCCGCGCCGCAGGAAAAATGCTCGAAGCAGAACGCCTTAAAACGCGCACTACATACGATATTGAAATGCTCAAGGAAATGGGAACCTGCCCGGGCATAGAAAATTATTCTGCACCGATTTCCGGTCGTGCAAAAGGTGAACCGCCTGCAACGCTTCTTCATTATTTCCCGGATGATTTTTTGTGCATGATTGATGAAGCACACGTTTCTGTTCCGCAGATTGGTGCAATGTACGAAGGTGACCGAAGCCGCAAGCAGAATCTTATTGATTTTGGATTCCGTCTTCCAAGTGCCGCAGATAACCGCCCGCTTAAAAAGGCTGAGTTTGACGCAAAAATGAATCAGATAATTTACGTTACAGCAACTCCGCGCCCGGAAGAAGTAAAGCAGAGTACTCAGGTTGTTGAACAGCTGATTCGCCCTACAGGACTTCTGGATCCAATTGTAGAAGTTCGTCCGAGCGAAGGACAAATGGAAGATATTTACAAGGAAGTCCGCGCCAGAATTGATCGCCACGAACGAAGTTTGATTCTGACTCTTACTAAAAAAATGGCGGAAGATTTAACAGATTATCTTACCGAACTAAAGCTCAAAGTAAAATACATTCACTCAGAAATTGACACTTTTGAACGCGTTGAAATTTTGAAAAGTTTGCGCGCCGGCGAAATTGATGTTTTAATTGGAATTAACCTTTTGCGAGAAGGAATTGACCTTCCGGAAGTTTCATTTATTGCCCTGCTTGATGCAGATAAAATTGGATTTTTGCGCAGCGAAACTTCTCTCATTCAGATAATCGGTCGTGCAGCGAGAAACGCAGAAGGCATGGTCGTAATGTATGCAGATCATATGAGCCCTGCAATGGAAGCCGCAATTAAAGAGACAAAGCACCGCCGTGAAGTTCAGGAAGCATATAATAAAGAGCATGGAATTACACCAAAAACAATTTCCAAAGCGGTAGAAGACATTCTGATTCACGAAAAGAAAGATGCAGAAGAAGATGCCGAAATGGAAGCTGACGTAATAATCAACAAGGCAAATCTCTTTAATGCAAAGGAGCGCAAAAAAGTTATTAACGCACTCAAACAGCAGATGAGCGATTACGCAGACCGCATGGAATACGAACAGGCGGCCGCAGTACGCGATAAAATTCTTGCAATTGAAGCACAATATGGTAAATAATTGAAGAATCAGAACTTCGTCAGAAATGCTATATTCAGTGATTGACTTTTTTGTTCAATTTCTATAAACTTCTAAAACTATCTTAAGTGCTGAAATCGTTTTTTTAAGGAAGGATAAAGAAAATGTCTAGAATGTGCGATGTTTGCGGAAAAGGCGTAATGCATGGAAATAAGGTCAGCAAGTCTATGAATCATACAAAGAGAACTTGGAGACCTAATCTTCACACTATTAAAGCAGAACTCCCGAACGGTGAAGTTAGGACTATTAAAATTTGTTCAAGCTGCCTTAGACGTGGTTTTGTAGAAAAGAAAGTAAGAGTTCCAAAGGCTGAAACTGCTGCAAATTAATTTGGCAAGGGTCAGTTTGACTTATGAAAAACTCCACGGACGCGTGGAGTTTTTTTTTGCACTGCTCAGCTGATTAATAGTTCTGCACCCCAGGATTTTCTTCCGTTTATATTAAAATTCAATAACCTGTTTATCATAAGCCGGGAGCACAGATTCTGCAGCTTTTAGCCCCGGAAATTCTTTAAGATTTTTGTTTATATAATCAATTACCTGAACATGACTTGCATTGTGCGTAAGATGAACTATCCAGACATGTTTTGCCGGAAGCTTTTCTGCCGCGCCCAGCGCCTGATCAAAATTAAAGTGTGTTGAATGTTCTTTTATTCGAAGACCATCAATTACAACATGTTCAAGCGTACCACAATTTTTCTTAATTATTTCAAAGGATTCATCGCTTATAAAATTGCAGTCTGTAAGATATGCAAGTGATTTATTTTTTTTAGAAGTTACCATAAATCCGCAGGTTTCAAGATGGCCATGCATCATAGGAACTGGCGTGATTTTTGTTTCTCCAATGAAAAAGGGATCTTTTACTTCGACTAAATTTATTTTTGCAACGCCGCCGCCTTCTGTAACATTAGAGAATATGTAACCAAATCTTTCGCGCAAATCCTGAGCAGTATTGGCGTTTGTAAAAAGCTGTAGCGGCGGCGCATTGTACTGTTTTAAAGATCTTGGGTCTGTAGGTGCCTTAAACATTTTTGTACTGAATACCCGCACATCATCTATTCCATGAAGATGGTCGGCATGAGAATGCGTTAAAAGAATTGAGTCTAATTTTTTAATATTATTTTCCAATGCCTGAATTCTGAATTCCGGACCAACATCAAAAAGTATGTAGTGTTCATCATCTGTCTGTAAAAATCCGGAAGTTCGTAAACGCTTATCTCGAGGATCTTTTGAACGGCAAACTTCGCAATCGCAGGCAATTACAGGAACTCCATGACTTGTTCCTGTCCCAAGAAAAGTAAATTTCATAATTGTATTATAATATGCAGTAAGATTTTTTGGAATATATCGGTTTTATTTATGCATTTACGCAATTCAGCAAAGCCTTCTGCAAGTTCATCCCCAACTTCCCTTCCAATTGAATTATATAACTATTAACTGTAAAATACAGATATGAAAATACAAAAAGTTCTATTATTTATCATTTCGTTTATTTCTTTGATTGTGTTCTTTTCCTGCAAAAAAAATAAATTCAACAGCGGTATAAAATTTGTAGAAATAAATATTTCAGAAGAAAATTCTAAAGACATTCATCTGTTTGTTTCGCGCGCAGAAATTACACAGGCTCAATATTCAGAAATAATGAAAGCAAATCCTTCTAAAATAGTTGATGAGCAGCTGCCTGTAACAAATATTTCATACGAAGATGCCTGTCGTTTTTGCAATAAATTAAGCAAGCTTTCCGGCCTCACAGAAGTTTATGAAATAGAAGAAATTTCTGATGGAATTGCTTTAAATACAACAAACATAAAAGAAATTGCCAATGCTCAGGGATTCCGTCTTCTTAGATGCGATGAAGCTTATACAATTTACTATAACTTAACATATATTAAGTCAAAAGAAAATTTATATCATAAAACCGGAGAAGGCTGGCACGGAACAAGACTTCACAAAACGGCACATTTCATGCCGGATAAACTCGGACTATTTGATTTTTGCGGAAACGCAAAAGAATATGTTTATTTTTCTCAGAAAGATTTTCAAGAATATTTTTATTCCTATGAAGAGAAGCAAATAGAAGCCAAAACAAAGGTTCTGAAAATAGAAAGTGTTCAGACTTCTGAAGAACTTAAGCCTTATTTGTATACAGATGACTTTGAAAAATACAAAGAATATTTTTTAAATGCTGAAGATGTAACCGGTTTCAGAATCTGCTGTCCTGCTTCTGTAGATAAATCCAAAATTGATATTCTCTTACAAAAGGATGTAGAAAAGGATAACGAGCAGTGGATAAAAACAAATTTCGAAAACTATAAGCAGAATCTTGAATTTGTAAATTGCAGTGAATATTCGTATGAGGCGATAGGATTTAATCCTGACGACTCAAAAAAGAAAATTAACATTTATGTTCCGGAAATTAAGGCCTGCAAAAATGAAGTTTCAAAAGAGCTTTTTAATTTTATAATTTACGGACAGATTTATGACGGAATTGAAACTCCGGATTTTTTAATAGGTCCTTACTCAAGACGTTCTTATAGAAGCCAAATCAGTGAAGAAGATTTATCAGATATTCATTCTGCTTTAACAAATATAACTTTTGAAGATGCAATTCAATTCTGTAACCGCTTAAGTGAACTTTCTGGACTTATGCCATGTTACGCAAAGTCAGAACCCTACGCTTATAATCCGGCCGCAAACGGTTACAGACTTCCTACAAAAGCAGAATTTATTTCTTTTGAAGCACAGAATAATTCAAACATGGAAATTGATTTTGATCCGACTCACTGGAACTGGGTTTACGATTCGAACGTTGATGATTTTTATACAACAGATATGTATAATCCGTTTACCCATTTTGATGCATATTACTTTAAACAATTGATTTACCGCTTTTCTGAAAGAGGCCGCAAGCCTATTTCAAATTCCGTAACCGAGTATGAAGTATATAATTACAAAGATTCCAAATCGCCGAATTTCTGTCTGCGTATATTCCAGACCGCAAACCCGGAACAGATTAAACAATATCAGATAGAACAGGAAGAAGTTATAAAATCAAAAATTAATGAAGTTTTTGATTCACTTGTAACAATGGAAAAATACGAGGGCGGATTAAAAGAATTTAATAAGCTTCCCGAAGCTGAACTTGCAGACTTTGAACTTTCTGAAACAAACTTCAGCAATTATCTGTACACTACTCTTACCGGAAATTATCCATATGATTCCGATAAAAATCTGGTAAGCCTTAAATATGACGAAATTGCGGAAATATGTAATAAGCTCAGCGAAATACGCGGTTTAACTAAATGCTATTATCTTAAAAATAATATATGGAAATGCGATTATACAAAAAACGGATTCAGGCTTCCGGTTATTGCCGAACTGGTGTCCAAAAAGGAGAAAGACTGGAACACACGAAGTTTATGCAATAATATTTTTGTTTCTCCCGTTATTCCTGTCTGGGAAACTTCTTTTCCTAACGGAGATTACAATTTAAAAAATGATCAGATATTATATTCTTATGCATGGGGTGACGGCTCTATAGATTACCGTTCAAATGGACAATTTCATTTATGCCGAACTTTAGACTCAAAAAAAATGAGTGAACTTCTTGAAAAAAATGCAGCTGAGAAAAAACAGCTTGCACAAAAACTTGATGAAATCTTAGACATGGTTGAGTTAGACGGCGGAAAATATACAATGACTTATTATGATGAAAACGCAAAAAAAGAAGTGACAAAAACAAAAAACATAAAACCGTTTTATATTCAATCAACAAAATTTTCGAAAGAGCTTGCTAATAAAACTGTAGATTCAAATTCAAGTGCATACGACGACATTCACTTATACAAAAAAAATTATATAAATACTATTTTAGCTTGCAATAAATTAAGCTTAATGGCAAATCTTACTCCGGCTTATAAAATAAACGGAAAAGTACTTCTTTCTGACTCTGAACTCTATGAAATAGATGAAAATTATTATATTGAATTTGACGGTCAGCCTGAAAACCATGAAGACTTTAAATACACTATTGAATATGATGAAAATGCAAACGGGTATCAGCTGCCATCGGAGATTGAATGGGAATATGCCGGAACTCTTGGAGAATCTTCTGCTGAACCGATTAATCTTATAACCAGCATAACAACTCTAAAACCTGAACCACCAGCTGCTTCCGGACTGTACCTTATGAATTCAATATATCCGGAATGGTGTAACGACGAAGGTCCATTAATTTCTCATTTCTATGAAATCTATGACGAAATAGACGTTGAGGCAAATTGCGGAAGAGGTGTTGTGATTGAAAGCAGGGTTACAAGAGCTCATTTTGGAACTGATGTAGCAAATTACACGGAAAAAAATGACTGGGGAAGTTCTTACACTCAAGAGCAGAAAAAACGCGAAAATGAATATATTTCTTCTGAAAGATCTTTTAGACTTTTAAGATATAAATAAAATCTGAATTGCTGATAAAAAATTCAGCACATAAATTCAGATATTTACGGGAAAGAAAAAATGAAAAAATTAAAAAACAAAATTCATAAATCACCGGACTTAGCAATTTTTTTTAGCGCTGCAATTTTATTAATCTGCACATTCGCTTCCTGCAAAAAAAAAGACATTAATAATGCAGAAGAAATTCTACCGGTTAATTCAATTCCTGCAGAAGAAGTTGAAGAGGTTCAAAAAGAGCCGCCGGAACTTTTTAATATGATTACGGTAAAAGGCGGCTGGTTTATTCCGGGCTGCAAAATATCTGATGATAAAAAAATAACTGAAGAATATAATTATCCTTTATACAGAGTGCACAAAACTTATGTAAGCGATTTTATGATGAGCTCTTCAGAAATTACACAGGAGAAATATGAAGAGATTATGCATGAAAATCCTTCGCTTCATGCAAGTAAAAACAGACCTGTGCAAATTACAAAATTTACAGACGCTTATATTTTCTGCAACAAATTAAGCATAAAAGAAAATCTTACTCCATGCTATTCAGTAAATGGAGAAACCGATCCGGACTTATGGCCGGATTTCTGGAGAAAGGAACAAAAAGATTTTCATGATTTTATGGATAACCTTAGCTGCGATTTTAATGCAGACGGTTATCGTATTCCAACAGAATCTGAATGGATGTATGCAGCACACGCAGGAACTAATCACGAAACATTTCTTTATTCAGGTTCAGATAATCTTTCGGCAGTTGCAATTAGTTACGATCATGAAAGCGCAAACGCTGTTTACCACCAGGGGCCGGAAGACGTAAAATCTAAATTACCGAACAGCCTTGGTTTTTATGATATGACCGGAAACCTGAGTGAGTTTGTATGGGATTATTATGCAGCTTATCCTGAATACGACACTGTAAATTATACCGGCCCGGCCAGAAAAAATCTGCCTTATGCATACAGGGGAATTCTCAAAGGCGGAACTTACAGTTATAAACAGACTATAGATGACAGAATGGATTTTTACATGAGAGACCAAAACTACACTTTTGGATTCCGTGTGTGCCGCTCAATTAATTCAGAAGAAAATCAAAAAGAAGTTCAAAAGGCCTCAATACTTGCAAAGGAAAATCAGCTTGAATTAATTAAAGAATCAATTTATTCAAAGCTTGTAAAAGTTGATCCATGTATTTGTAAGAAATCTTATGACGAAGAAGGTTATTTTAAAGGACTTTTTATTACAAATCTTCCGCTTACTATAAATGACGTTTATCTTGTTTCGGATAAATATCTGGACCCTTATATTTCTGAACCAAGATCAAACGACGAAATAATTCTCTATAACTCTATCCGATACCTTAATACTATAAGTTCTTTGCTTGGTTATGAGCCTGTTTATATATTTAAGTTTCCGGACGAAAACGGAGAATACAAAGAAGTCAGCGAGGAATTCCTTTTGGAAAATAATTTTGATTTTCTTATTCCGGAATACGACCGCTACAAAGAATTTGAAAAAATAAGAATTACAATCAACACAGAAGCAGACGGCTTTAGATTTACAACCAAAATAGACGATATTAATGAATCGTACTGCATAAGCGAGCTTTCGCGCATTTATTATTATAATGAAACAGATACAAAGCTTACTTATTTTACAAATTCAAATTTATCTGCAAAAATGGTTCCATTTCAACTTGATGAAAACAATGAACATAATAATTTAAGCAAAACTGTAACTTACGATTATGATCTTATTGATCTTTATATCTGCAAAAATCTTCCTGAGGATGAAAAAAAGATTGAACAGATAGAAAAAGAAATTGCCAAATATTCCGAAAAGGCCCGCGTAAAAAAGCTTGCAAACTTTGAAGAGCTATGCGGCTTCTCGCTGAACAGTCTTATGAAAAATGTAAAAGGCGGAAAAGCCCTTCAGTCTCTGGACACAGATAACAATAAATTTCTTGATGTAACTTTAGGCTCTTTTGAAATGTCAGAAATTCCTGTAACCATTAAGATTTATAATGCTCTGAATGGAAAGAAATGCAAGGAGTCCGACTCTAATTACAATCCATATTTTTCATACGAAAATGATGCCGCTGAATTTACATGGTACGATGCTGCTGCATTCTGCAATGCTCTGAGTGAATTATATAACTACAAAAAAGTTTATTCATTTAATAAAAATGATGTAACTATAGATTACACTGCAAATGGATTCAGAATGCCAACCGAAGCTGAATGGGAACATGCAGCACGTTCGGGCACAACAGACACCAGCATTAAATATGGAGTTTCTGTTAATTCTGTAGTTTATTACGGAAACGAGTCTATGTTTGAGTTAATAGAAACTGACTGGCCTTATAGCAATTATTATTACAGTCCATTAACAGAAGAAATTTCCGTTTATTCCGGAGAACCAAATTCACTTGGAATTTATAATCTTGCAGGTTACAGCAAGGAATGGTGCAACGACTATCAGAATTTTAACTACTATGATTTTTCTTCAGTAAGATCAGATTATACAATAAGTTCTTACGATTCAAAACCTTATTACATTACAAAAATGCCTTATGGTCTTGTCTATGCAAAAGAAAGAGTTACTAAAGGTTCATCAACATACAGTTCATCTCCAGATGAGGTAAAGCTTTCTATAAGAACTTCTGAAAATAATTATTACAATAATTCTTTAAGACTTGTAAGGACAACAAATCCAGGCGAAATGAAAAAGCTCCTTGAAGCGCATGACAAGGAACACCTTGAAATTCTTAAAGCTGAAAAAGAATTCTTTGATGAAAATCTTAACATGGTTTTTGTAAAAGCAAAGAACTTTTATATGAGAGATTATTACGGCAGAAAAGATGAATATGAATTTGTAGAGCTTTCTGATTTTGAAATTGCAGATTCAGAAATAACTAACGAAATGTTCATACGCGTAATGCATTTTAATCCGAATATTAATTCTCTTGAAGAACGAACCTATAATGATTCACCTCTTGCTCCGGTAACAAACATTAGCTTTTACGATGCACTGTATTTTTGTAACGAGCTGAGTCTTATGTACGGCTACAAACCGTTTTATAATATAGAAAATGAAACTGTAAATATTGATTCAGACGGATTCAGGCTTCCTACAGAACGGGAATGGCTCTTTGCGGCTATGGAAGCAGACCCGGACTATTCCATGTATTACAGCGGAAGTAATGATTATAAAAGCGTTGCAGTATTTGAAAGACGCCGTCCGGAAAATATAAAAACTAAAGATCCGAATAAGCTCGGTTTGTATGATATGTCCGGAAATGCAGCAGAAATGGTTCATGACTGCAAAGGTCAGATAGATTTTTCTACTCCGGATTTACGAGGAGATTCTTTCTATACAAAAATCTGGTCTTCCAACGACCATGACGGTTCAATTTATGAAAGCGAAGGCTTTAGCAGCGACGATCTTGAATATTCAGGTATTCGTTTAGTCCGCAACATTCCGGCAAAATAATTGCGATACGCTGATTGCGGGATTTCGGCATAACAAAACCGGCGGCAGTTGAAGCTCTCAGGAACATCATCACTTGCCGCTTAATTGCCGCTCAACTTCCCTAATTCACAAAATTTCACTACAATACAACTATGCCATTTGACCCTTACAGTTCTGCAAGTATTATTTCAAGCTATTTAAAAGAACAGGATGAATTATTCACTTCTGAAGATTTTTTTCATTACTTAAAAAAAAGCGGCATTAAAATTACAAAAGCTGAATGCGTTGAATTATTACGTTCATCCGATTATGTTTTCTCGCTTGTAAATGATGAATACATTACAAAGGCCGGCGTTTTTATTGGCAGATGGTTCAGTTTTAAACCTTCAAAAGAAGAAGTTGATAAAGGATGTTTTTTAATCGGGCATAGATGCATGCCGTTTGCCAATTCAGAAATTCCGCCCGACTCATTAATTTTAATTAATCAGGGAAAAGAAATTCCTTCAGGCTCAACAGTTTTTTCCATGAACCTTGCAATGGATGTTTTTGCATTGTACGGCGAAGGTTATATTATTCCAAATATTTTTGGAGACAAATCCAACGATTCAGTTTCCATCTCTTCAATGCAATACAGTCTTCCCTCAGAAATAAAATTAACTTCATGGCCGTTGAAAGGAATTTCAGGAAACAACAAATTCAGATACGGCGACAGAATTTTATGCAGGGTTGTAGACTGGGCTAACGGCGTTATAGAAATGATGCATATGCCGGACACTTCTGAAGGCTTTAAACTTTCGGAAGATAAGCTTGAACGCGAGCAATGGTATTCAGATTTTGAAAACAGTTTTCTTGAAAGCATGAAGAAGCATGGTCCCGTAGAATCTATTGAAGAACAGCTTTCTCTTTTGTTTTTGGAAAATCAGGAAGAGCTGTGCAAAAAGAACTGCGGGTCGGTAGAAGAGTTTCTGGCTCACACAACTAAAATCGGATTCTCTCCTTACGGTGTAGAAAACAGAATCTGGAAAAACGGAGAAGACGTTCCGTTCCTTGGACCATGGAATAAAAATTTTTCAAACGATTTAATCTTCCTTGATATGACAGTTTCTTTCTCGCCATATATTATAGACGCATTCATAGAAGATTATATTTACCAGAAGCAGAGCGGTAAAAAAATAAAATCATTTGAAGATCTGCTGGAAGACATGCTTCCACAAATTCTTCGACTTAGCTCTACAGAGAAAAAATTTGTATTATTGAACATAAAAAAACGACATGATATAGTAGAAAAAAGTTATAATAACTTTTCGAATTTTACTATTGCTAAAACTCGTCATCGTTGCCTTGCACTTTTTACACGCGTAAATTCTTTAATGAGTGAAATAGCATGTTCGGATTATTCGGTTTCGTTAGAAAATTTACCGCAGCAGGAAGTTATTATTTTAACTCAGCTTTTTGGACATCTTGTAAGGCTGCTGGAAGAAGTGGAAAATGATTTTACAAGGAATCAGTTTCCGGTTGATGATGTTGAACTTTCTTTGGATGGAATGGAAGAAACATTTGATGAAATAGAAGGTTCATTAACTGATGCATTGGAAAAAAATAAGCGTAAAGGCTTTGAAATTGTTTCTGACTAAAGGGGGATGTTAAAAATGGAAACAAATTGCGATATCGCTAAATTAATTCATAATGGTGGAATCTACAAAGATGTAGAAGGAAAGACGCCTGCTGAAATTTATGAAAAACTTAGTAAAATGATAGATTTACCCTATGGAACAACAAGTGAACTAATATATAATTCTTTATGTGCAAGAGAGGAAGTTCTTAGTACAGCAGTAGGAAACGGCATTGCTCTTCCTCATGCAAGAACTCCAATTGTAAAGAATGATACTGACCAGAAAATTTGCGTTGTTTACTTAAAAGAACCTATCGATATGAATGCACCTGATGAACGCCTGGTTTATGTAATGTTCGTTCTTTTAACTTCTAATTCTCAGTTTCATTTAAAAGTTCTTTCATCTCTTGCAGGGCTTTTCCGCGATGTACAATTCAGAAAAGCATTAGAGAATCATGCAGACGAAGCCACTCTTTCAGCTTTGATAAGAGATTTGGCATAAAATAAGACAAATAAGAGGTTTTCAAATGAACAAGAAAGGTGTTGAGGCAGTTGCACTTTCTATCCGCAGCTTGTCAATGGACGCAATTCAGAAGGCAAATTCAGGACATCCTGGACTTCCACTCGGAGCTGCAGAAGCAGCCGCAGTTTTATACGGCGAAGTAATGAAGCACAATCCTGCAGATTCAAAATGGGCAGACAGAGACCGTTTTGTACTTTCTGCTGGACACGGATCTATGCTTCTTTACAGCATACTTCATTTAGCTGGTTATAAAGTAAGCATGGATGATATTAAGAACTTCCGTCAGGTTGGTTCTAAATGTCCTGGTCACCCTGAATTTGGTGACACAGACGGTGTAGAATGTACAGGCGGCCCACTCGGACAGGGTGTTTCTATGGCTGTTGGTATGGCAGTTGCAGAACAGATGCTTGCAGCAAAATTCAACACATCAAAACATAAG
>CAMVBP010000035.1 GCA_947165795.1 uncultured Treponema sp. | reverse complement strand
TGCAGCCTCTCCTAATATTGGACTGATTGTGCTGCAGATACAACAGAATACTCCAAGGCCAGTTAAGATTGCAGCCTTTCTTCTTTTTTCTATAAACATCTTAATTTCATCAAAAGACAAAAGTCTTCTGTTCTTTTTTTCTGTTCGCTGCTCTGTGTAAATATCTTTAATTCCAAGATCATCTACAAGGTCTTCAAGATTACCGAATTCAGAAATAACAATTCCAACGGCTTCATTTTCTGATTTGCCTTCTTTTATCAGTTCGGTATATTTGTCTTCCATCATCTGAAGTAATTCAGACTTAGCTCTCATTACTTTATCTGTTAAAGGAAGATTCTTAAACATTGATTCCAGATAACTTCTAATTGTGTCCATTGCTTATACCTCTTATAGAATCTGTAGTTTTATTAAACTTCGGTGATAAAATTTTCTATCACTTCTTTGGTTAAAGTCCATTCTTCGCACTTTTCTTTGTAGTACGAACGGCCTTCCATTGTAATACGGTAATAAGTTCTTTTTTTACCGTTATCTGCTGTCTGACTGTAAGATTCTACATAGCCGTTTTCTTCCAGTCTGGAAAAAGCAGAATAGAGAGTTGTTTCCTTGATGATATATTTTTCTCCGGAGAGTTCCTTTATCATCTTTGAAATTTCATAGCCATATGATGGTTTGTCTCTGAGAAGAAAAAGAATAATTGTATCGTTATAGCCACGAATTACATCACTGCTTATTTCGGTCATTAATTCTTACTTTCCTCCATTTATTTTTTTATATTACGACAGGTGTTACTACGTCTGTCATACTTTGATAGTCGTAGTATAATTCTGAAATATAAAGTTGTCAAGCACTTTTTTTTACAAGTTGAAATTTATATTCAATAGAATTACAATGATAGAATGATTACATCAAGTAGAATGAACGGTTTAAATCCCTATGTGCCGGGCGAGCAGCCTAAAGACAGGGAATATGTAAAAATTAATGCGAACGAAAATCCTTATCCTCCAAGCCCGTATGTAATTTCAAGCGTGCTGGAATTCATTTCTAAACATCCGGAAAAGCTTGGCGTTTATCCCGATCCGGATTCTTTAAAACTTCATTCTGCTATTGCAGATATGCTTAATAAAACCGGTGGTGTTTTGTCCCGCTGTAAGACTTTTGCAGAAGCAGATGGAAGTGTTCGTGTAGAACCTGCAGAAGAAGATAAAATTCCGTTTACTGTAACTCCGGATATGGTTTATACAGGAAACGGAAGTGATGAAGTTCTTTCATTTGTATTTTACGCATTCTTTGACTCTTCAAAATCTTTTGTAATGCCTAAATTCACTTACAGCTTTTATCCTGTATATGCAGGATTTTACAATATACCAAGCGATGCCGTACCTTTAAAAGAAGACTGGTCAATTGACATGCAGAAAATGCTGGATATTTCAAAGAAAAATAATTCCGGAATTATTTTTGCAAATCCTAATGCACCGACTTCTCTTGCTGTTTCTCGTGAAGAGGTTAGAGAAATGCTTCTTAAGGCAAATAAAGACGAAATCTTTATTGTTGATGAAGCGTATGTAGATTTTGGCGGTGAATCCTGTATTCCGCTTTTGCAGGAATTTGATAATCTTTTAATTGTCCGAACTTTTTCAAAGAGTTTGTGCGGTGCCGGTCAGCGACTTGGTTATATAGTAGCGAATCCTAAATTAATAAATATAGTAACGACTGTAAAAAACAGTGTGAATCACTTTCCTCTGGATGCAATCAGCCAGGTGAGCGGTGTAGCAGCCTGCGAAAGTGTAGATTATTATATTAACTGTGCAAAAAAAGTTTGTGAGGTCCGCGAAGATTTTTATAACTTTTTGAGCGAAAAAGGGTTTTTTGTATTAAAAAGTAAAACTAATTTTTTGTTTGCTTCTCATCCGGAAATTTCGGGAGAAGAGCTTTATCAGAAAATTAAAAAGGAAGGCATTTTAATCCGCCACTTTAATGTGCAGGGAATTGAAAACTTTGTAAGAATTACGGTTGGTACAAAAGATCAGATGGAACTTTTGAAAAAGGCAATTGAAAAAGTTCTTGGAGAAATATGAAAAAAATACATCCCTGTATTTTTTTAATACTGCAGTTTTTGCCTTTGGCAAAAAGCTGCTTATATCGCGCATCCATGCGCGCCCGCTAACGCGGAGTTTTAGGAGGAATGTAAATGAAGCTTTTGGTGATTTCTGATTTGCATGCAAATAATAGCGTATTGGATAAACTCGATTCAGAATTTAAAGCCTGCGATGCCGTTATTTTTGGCGGTGATTTTGCAGAATGCTTTAAGCCGGAAACCGGAAAAGGTGCTTTAGACGCACTTTGCAAAAAACATGAAAATATTTTTGCAGTTTTAGGAAACTGTGATAATGAAGATTTTATGGAAGAGCTTGAAAACGCAGATATCTGTGCAGAAAAGTCTCTTGTATATTTTGACGGACTTGGAATTTCGGGCAGCGGTGGCGGAACTGTTTTTACAGGTAAAACAGAATTCGAACGTACAGAAGAAGATATTCTTGAAGATTATGCTGTAGTAGAAAATGCCGTTAAAGAAAATAAAGATGAAAGTCTCTGGCATAACCTTATTTTAATTTCTCACAATCCTCCAAAGGCAGAAATTGTAGATAAGGTAAATGAAAGTCTTCATGCAGGAAGTCAGAAATTTACCGATTTTATAAAGGAAAAGCAGCCGCTTTGTGTTGTATGTGGTCATATACACGAAGGAGTTGGTATAGAAAAAATTGGTGAAACTACCGTTATTAATCCTGGAGCTTTGGGCGAAAAAGGTAGTTTTGTTTTGCTTGAAATTGAAAAATCTTCTGACGGAAACTGGAAGGTTTTGAATGCGGAATTAAAATCTGCATTTTAATTTACAGGATGAAATTTGAAAAAAGTTGCTTTATTAGGAGTTTTATTAATTTCTCAAATTTGGGCTTCTGCCGTATTTGCACAGAGCGTTCAGGCTCAGTCAAATGTAAATATTAAGCTGGTGACTTTCCGTTCGTCGCTTACTTATACGATTGGAGAAGATACACAGGCTTATACTGCAGAAAGAACCCTTAAACCATTTTCCATCAATAAGATGGAAACTACATATTCCTTGTGGTATCAGGTAAGGACTGTTGCAGAAAAAATCGGATATAATTTTGCAAATCCGGGACAGGGCGGAACTTATGGAAAGCGTGGCGCTGCTCCTACTGAATCTAATTATGCACATCCTGTAACAATGATAAACTGGTACGATGCAATTGTGTGGTGCAATGCATTAAGCGAAATAAAAGGAAAAACTCCCTGCTATACATATAACGGCGACATTTTAAGGGATTCAAGCGATACAGCTGCCTGTGACTTATGTTCCTGTGACTGGACTGCTAACGGTTACAGGCTTCCAAGCGAAGCTGAATGGGAATATGCCGCAAGGCGTACAAAGCTTGGTTTTCAAAAAGGCGATATGATAAGCGGACAGACTGCTTACGATGACAGCGAAGAAGGTCTTTTATATGCCTGGACTTTTGAAAATGCAAGTGCTACAAGAACTGTAGGAACTGCAGGAATTCCTTTTGATCCTGATTCGGTAGTTCTTCCGGAAACAGGAAACGCAAACAATGCCGGACTTTACGATATGAGCGGAAATATTCTTGAATTCTGCTGGGACTGGTTTGCAGATTATAATAATGATGAACCTTACGGTCCTGAACTTGGATTTGAAAGAGTAAGCCGCGGCGGAAGCTGGTCTGCATACACTCCGTATTTATATGCAGGCGACCGCTACAGCTTTGATCCGAACGAATGTTATAATTACATGGGCTTTAGAATCTGCTGTACGGCAGAATAAAAGCCTAACGGAATTTCTTTTCCTGCTTTTTTAATTTCTTTGTCTCTTTTTTCAAACTTTTCTTCTGACTTTTTGTAAGCTTTTTAGCAAGTTTTCTTGTGTGCATTGTTTCGCGGTTGATATTTAAAAGCCAGGTACAGATAAATACAGAAACAAGACAGATTAAAGTTGCAATAATTACAGGAATGTAGCCCGGAAGATCATCAAACGGAAGCTTAAAGTTCATTCCAAAGAAGCTTGTTACAAAGGTTGGTGCCATCATTACAAGGTTGATTATTGCAAGCTTTTTCATAACAACGTTCAGGTTGTTTGAGATTACGGAAGAGTAGGCATCCATAACGCCAAAAAGAATGTTTGTATAAGTGTCGGCCATTTCTATAGCCTGCTTGTTATCAATTGCAACGCCTTCTACAAAATCAATGTCGTCGTCATCGAATTTGATGAGTCGTGTAGTCTTCATTTTTTGAAGAAGAAGTGAATTGCTTTTTAAAGAAGTTGTAAAATAAACAAGAGATTTTTCCAAACCAAGCATGAGCATGATTTCTTTGTTTTCAATTTCAAGGCGCATTTCGTTCTGAATGCTTGTAGAACGGCGGTTGATTTCTTTAAGGTAACGAAGGAAATTCAAGTTGGCGCGGTTTAAAATCTGAACAATAAAAGACGGAAAATCAGACAGGCGCACGTTACGAATTCTGTTTGCACCAAAATCTTTAATTACTTCGCTGTCTGTCCAGCAGATAGTGATAATCGTATTTTTCTTTAAAATAATTCCGACAGGTACTGCAAAGTACGGCGTTTCGGCGGCCGGGTCATAAACAGGAACACGAACGATTGTAAGAATGTAGCCTGAATCGCCTTCTTCCATACGCGAAAGCTCGTCGGGGTCAAGAATATCCAGAATATGATCATTTTCTATCTGATACTCATTCTGCAATTCTGTAGTTTCATCACGAGTTACATTTCTTGCATCAATCCATAAAGGAAGTGATTCATTTATTTTTTCTTTTTTGGTCTTTACAAATTGACCGTTATCTTGCTGCCAGTAAGTAATCATATTAACATCCCGCGAAATAAATTTAATTGTAAAACCGGCTGAATCAGGAACAAAAAACAAAGCAAATCCTGAACAGACGAATTCAATTTTCTGAGTCGCGAAATTGAAGTGAAGGTTTTGCGGCTCTACTTATAGCCTGCAGAAAAGTAATTTAAATGGATTTATTCTGAAGGCTTTGATTTGAGATTAATATGGGGTAACTCGATCCACCGTCCATAGGGCGCCTCCAGAAAAAAGATAATTTTGTAAAACTTACATTCAGTTCCATAATTTTAATGAATTATTTGTTCTTTGTTAATAGTATTTTAAAATTTTTAGTTTTAGTGATTTTTAAGATAAAACGGCTTTTTATCTTAATTTTGTCAATGCAAAATTAACAAGTCCAAGAACCGCTGTATAAACACTCATAAACAAAAGATAAAGCGGATTATAAACAGCATTCAGATAAAAATATGGCGGAAGTAAAAATTGAATGTAACTGAAGCCCCTTAAGTTTATAAAAACCGGGCAGAAGACAATCTCTATAATTAATATAAACGGAATTATCGCACCGAGAATGTAAGGCTTTTTGCAGATAATTCTAAGCGAATTGCAAAAGAAAGTCGTGCTTAAAAGAAAAAGAATCAGCGGCGGAATTTCTGACCAAAGAGAAACAAAAAGACCTGAACAGATTAATGCGATAAGCATAAATATAAAGGAGTCTGTAAGGATAATCAGATGCATTCCGCAGGACAAAAGAAAATTTTTATTTTTCGGGAACCATACAAAAAGTCCGTTCTGTTCATCTTTCTTAAAATACAGGGCTGCTGCAAATCCGCATAGAATAAACCAGAGTGCCAAAATTCCGCGCAGCGGAGAAGAAAGATAATTCTGTGCATTTTCTTTTTTACCGTTAAGACTTTGCAGGGAAAAAAGACTGTCGCTGATTATATAATAATCATAAATCTTACGATATTCAGATTCCGTAAATTTTATATTTGCCGTATTTTTTGTATACGACTTACTTACTTCATAAGAAAAATACGGATAAAGCTTTGCATATAAAATTTCTCTTGCAAAAGAAAGCAGGGGAGTATCCTGAGTTTCGTAAATTCGTACAACAGGAAGTACCGATTCTGATTCTCCTGCTTTTGCCATTTTCTTTTCAAAATTGTCATAAAAAATCCAGGCTGCAGAAATTTTATTTTTTGTTATTAGATTTTTTGCAGTCTCTTCATCTTCACACTCAAAAAAATAAATGAGTGAATCTGAATTTATTAATTCATCGATTATATTTCTTACGGCCGGATCATTAGTTTTGTCTTTTACAAGTGCAATTGAAAAAACTCCGCTCTTCATTCTTGAGGTGATTTTCAGCCCGGCGGTAATTAAAATCATAAGCGAAAAAATAATTAAAAACGACGGACGCTTGAACAGGCGTTTTTGAAAAAGGAAAAAAGTTAAAAAATATTTTCTCATTTTTTACTTGCCTCCATTTTACATCCGGTAATTTTTTTTAATCGTAAAAGCACAGAAAGTGCTGAAAAAATTATTGAATAAATTATATTTTCGCAAAGAAAGAATAACAGCGTTGCGGTACTTTTTTTTGTAATAAGCAGCGTTGAATATTTTAGCGCAGAACCTGTTGGAATATAATTCGAAATGTTTTGAATTAATTCCGGGAAAAAGTCGATAGGATAAAAACAGCCCGAAATATAGCAGAACACAAAAGAAGAAATGAACTGCAGGAGAATTCCGCTTATAACGGAATCACCGGTTTCGTATAAAACAAAATGAAGCGTACAAAGCATAAAAACTGTCGGAATGGAACGGATATAAAACAGAAATAATTCTCTGTAAGTTTTTGAATATTTCCATTGCGGAATTTTTATAAAATCTATGTTCAGTGCAAAATTCATTATGAATAGAATTAATGCAAAAATAATTTCAATAAATATAAAATAAGAAAGCAGTTCGGCAATAACCGTTGAAAGCGGACTGACGCCTCGGCTGTAAAATATTTTATAAAGTTCTGTACTGCGGTTAGAAAAAAATGGATTTGCAGCAAGACTTAAAATCATTAAAAAGAAAACCACAATTGCGCAGAAATAATAGGTTTGCAAAGACAGCCCGTTTGAAACTCCGGTTTCCCTTATATCTGCAAATTTATTTCTGGCAAGAACCCAGTAAACATATTTTATATTTAAGTCCCAGGTTAATTCATCAAATCGGGTATAATCGCTTTTTCTGTAAAGCTCTTCCTGCATTGAATAAATTCCGCTTTGGCTGTGAACAATTAAAGTTGAAAGAATATCTGCAATCTGAGTTTTAATAATGTCGCTGAATCCCTGCTGACCGTCGCTTGTTACATAAATAATCTGTTTGTCGTTTCTTCCATATTCAATGGATTCTATAAAGCCTTCGGGAATAATTACATAGGCAGAAATTTTTCCTTTAATCAGTGCTTTCTTTGCCTCTGCTTCGCTCATCAGTTTTAGTTCCATACTTAATTGTGTTGAATCCATTGTCTGAAGCGCGTTAATTCCAAAATCCATATAGGGTTCATCCATGTTGCCTATAATTCCGATTGAAATTTTCCGGCTTCCATTTTCCTGCGGCGTGCTTAATGCGGAAGAATTTGCAGAAGAAAAATTCATGTTATTTAAAAATAACTTTGTGATTAATCCTGTTGCCGTAAAAAAAATGATTGAAAAAACTGCAACAAAGGGAAGTATTTTAAAGATGCGTTTTATTTGAGCTTTCTGATAGGAAATAAAATAATTCATTTTTTAATTGCATTTAAAAGAGTGTGAAGATTTTTGTCTTTGTCGTAAGGAATTAAAGTTCCCTGTTTTAAAATATAGCAGCGGCTGCAGAATTCCAGTTCAGAAATTTCGTGAGTTGCAAGGATGAGAATTCCTCCGTTGGAAACAAAATTTTTACAGTAGTTATAAATTGTTTCTTTGCAGATTATATCCAGTGCTGCAGTCGGTTCATCAAGTAAAAGTATCTTTGGATTTTTTGCAATTGCGCAGCCTATGGAAAGCCTTTTTTTCATTCCGCCGGAAAGTTTGGAAACAGGAAGTTTTAAAAATTCCGGAATTTCTAAAAGCTTTAGCATTCCGTTTGCAAGAGATTCCTGCAGGTCTGATTTTGAATACCAGAGCCGTAAATTATCAAGGGCGCTGAGTTCTTCTATAAGCGGGTTTTGCTGCGGTACGTAACCAATGAATTGTGAAATTAATTTTTTGTTTTGAAATATGTTCTGATCGTTAATAAATGCATTGCCGCTGTCGGCTTTTATTACTCCGGACAGTATGGAAATTAATGTAGATTTCCCGCTGCCGTTTGCACCTAACAGGGCAATACATTCACCTGAATTTGCTGTCAAAGCAATATCTTTTAGAATGATTTTTTTTCCGTAAGATTTATTTATCTCTGACAGCATAAAAATCATTAAAAGCCACCTAATGAATTAACAAGGTCTTCGCCGTCCATGTTTCTTATTTCATATGTAATTTCATCCGGGAAGCCTGCTTTTGCGAGGTTGTCTGCAATTTCATCTAACTCGATATCGTAAAGAATATCGTAGATTTCATAGTACTCAAGTCCTGAAAGGTTAATCATGTCATCAGTATTTTTTGGAACCTTTACATTTGCATTCTTCTTAACTTTTTCTGTAAAGTAAACTGTAAAATAATCTGTGTCGTAGTTATCTGCAAATGTCATTTTACCTTTGATCAAATCTTTTGAAGCCTGTTCGCCTACAAAAGTAATTTTTGAGTCAGCAAGGTAGTACAATACTGAACTGAGGCTGCTGTAATAATAGAACTCGTTGTAGAGAGCTTTAATTAATGCCTGTTTTGGCATTAATACTAATGTTCCTGTAAAGCCATTGTTTGTAACTGTTAAATCTGATGTTGAGATTTCAAAGAGAGAGCCTGTGTCTGGTGAATTGAAGTCAATGTCGCATGAAGTTTTATTTCCAGATTTAGTTCCATAACCGCTTACAATTGTATAAGTTTCTTCGTCGTAGTAATCGTAGAAGCTTACGTCAATTCCAAAATTATTCTTTGATTTTGGTGTCAATACAGTAAGTGTATCATTATTGATTGTAATTTCAAATCCGTGAAGATTTTTTGAAGTATCGGCATAAAGAGTAATTGTAGGTTCGTAGTCAAGAATACCTTCTACAGTATATGAAAGAGCTTCTGCGAGCTCACCTTTAACTTCATCAACTGTATATGAATACCAGCCCTGTGCCTGTTCGTTTACAATGTCTACAAGAGTTTTACAGAGTTTTTCAAAATTCTTGCTGCTTTCAATTGTTTTTGAGAAGTTTTCAATCATAGCTTCTGCCATGTCTGAATCTACCTCAAGAATAAGTTCTTTACAGTCTGTAGAAACTTTTCCGTATTTTGAGTCAACTGTTACTGTAATGTCTGATTCCTGTACATCTTTAATTTCGCTGAGCAATGAATCGAGGATTTCATTAACTAAACCGTCTACTGTTTCCTTTGAAGGAAGCATTCCGATAATTTTGTAAGACTGGTTCATTGAAGTTTTAATTGCTGTAGAAATATCTGTAATATCGTCGCCCTGCATAAAGAATTCTTTATCAAGTAATTCAGGAATCTTAAAGAATAATGAATTTGAATTTTCGTCCAGCAGAATATTTCCTGAAACGATATCTGTATCATTAATCTTTAACTTTATGCCCATGTTCATAAGTGTCTTTTTAAGAACTGCATTATAATCAAAGGTTGCATCCTTTAAGAATGAAAAATCAATTCCAGTGAAGCTTGAGAAAGTTCTGAATAAAGGTTTAATTCCGCTTCCTAATTCAATCTTAAATGAAGCATCTGCTGCAACTTCTTCAAATTTTGTGTTAAGTACCTGTGAATACATTTTTCCAAAATCTGAATTGGAAAGTTCTTTTACTTCGTGCTTAATACTGTCTCTGAATAAACTTTCCGGTGTGTGTTTTTCTCCACAAGAAGTGAAAAGTGAAATTGCTGTTGCAAATAAAAGTGCAACGCCAGCCTGAAAAATTCTTTTAGCTGATGTTTTGAACATTTTGTCCTCCAGTAAAAAATGTCTTTATAAAACTCTGTTCAGATAATTGATGCAATAATCATGCATTTTTTATCTTATTTTAATAAAATTTAACATATAGTAGCAGATATTGTGATTTTGTGGAATATAGTTTTATTAAAAACTAATATCTGACATACGCCTGCCCGAGCGTGGAGTTGTTGCGAAGCAAGTCGCTTTGCGACCGAGCGTGAGCGAGCAACGGAAGGCGACTGAATAAAACCGTTTGCACCTGTCTTTTAAAAAAAATAAAAAAAAAATTAATTTTTTTTCTGAATTTTTGTCAAAAATTGCAAAGTCGCGCAGTTATTAATATGCGGTTTTTTGGAGCTGCATGGAGGAAAAAGTCTTGAAAAAATGTCTTCTGTTTTTTGCATTGATTTTTTGCAGTTTTTTCTTTGGGGAACGGAAACTTCTTTTTGCTGAGGATTATTTATGCTGGAATTTTGAAGATTGTGAAATTAAGGATATTTTGTATTCTGTTTCTCTTGATTGTGGAATTTCCATTGTATGTGATGATTCTGTAAGCGGGAAGGGGACTTTGCGTTTTGCCGGGAACGATTTTGAGAATGCTTTTAATGCTTTCTTGAAGGAGAACAGGCTTTATGTTCGTAAAGAAAAAAATATCTGGACGATTTCTAAGGCGCGTGTTGACTATGAAAATGAGATTTTGAGTCTTGATGCGTACGATTTGACTGCGGAACAGATTCTGGAAAAATTTTCACTGGAGACTTCATGGAGTGTTACTTATGATGTTTTGCCGAGTCAGAAAATGTCGGTGCATTTTAAAGGAAGTGTTTCTGATGTTATGGAAAATCTTGGCAGGAGATTCGGTAATTACGATGTGATTGTTGAAGGAAGAAATTGCCATTTTTTGAAAAAGAATGAAAGCAGGAGAGCTGATGGTAATTATGGAGTTTTGAGTCTTGAAAAAAATGCGGCTGGAATTTATTCAGTTGATGTGAAGGACGCGAGGCTTTCTGAAGTTATTGAGATGCTTTTTGAAAAATTCAGCGATGATTTTGGTGGGTGCGGGTTTTGTCTGCCTGTGAATTCTGATGCGAAAATTTTACGTACAACTTTTGCAGAAAAAAATGCGGAAGATGTTTTGGGAAAAATCTGCGGGCAAAATGGATTCAGTTATGTGCTGAAAGACGGAGTGTATTACATTTTTGAAGCATCTGATTCGAAGGATGAAATTTTATCAGGTAAACGTGAATGGAAAAAAATTGATTTGAATTATTCAGATGTTCAAGACTTTATTCCTCTTGTTTTAAAAAGAGTCGGCAGAATAGAAAATATTATTCTGCCTGGAAATACGAGTTTTTTATGTAAATGCAGCGAAGAAGAAAATGCTTTGATTGAAGAACTTATTTTAGAAGTTGATGTAAAAATGTCTACATATGTGGTGAATTTAAAATACAAAAAACCTGCGGAGTTTATGGAGCATTTGCCTCCGTTTATAGACAGAACTTCTTTATTTTTTGCAGACGATTCAAAGAGCTTATATTTTAAGGGAACAGAAGAAGCTTATAAGGGACTTTGCGAGCAGATAGAAATTTTTGATGTTCCTGAAAAAAGAATTTCGTACGACCTGCTTATTCTGCAATATGATCAGACAGAGCAGAATGACTGGAGTTCATCCTTGTCTGCAAAAAGATTGAGTCTTGGCGACAGAAATTCTTTAAGTGCAATGCTTGGTTCTGTAATGGGTTTTAATTTAAATGTTGTTTCTGCATTTGGTTTAACTTTTGCGGCTGAGCTTCAAAGTTCGATAGAAAATAATCATACTAAGGTTTTTGCAGATACAACTTTGCATGGAGTTTCGGGCAAGCAGATTAATTTTCAGAATACAAATACTTACCGCTATAGAGATAATAATCTGGATCCGAATACAGGAAAGCCGGTTTATTCGGGTGTTACAAAAGAAATAATTTCGGGAATTAAAATTGATGTGCTTGGCTGGGTAAGCGGAGACGGAATGATTACGAGTCAGGTTACGGCTTCTGTTTCAAGACGTGGAACTGATACTTCCAGTTCTACAGGTAATCCTCCGCCTACCTCCGAAAAAATTATTACTACAGAGGTTTGCGGGAAAAGCGGCGAGCCTGTTGTTTTAAGCGGTTTGATTTTGAATTCAGAATCTGACAGCGAAAAAGGTGTTCCAATCATTTCGAAAATTCCTTTGCTTGGAAGGTTATTTAAATCTAAAGCAAAAAGCAAGGAATACAGTCAGATGGTAATTTATCTTGTGCCTCATATTGAAAATGAAACGGAATTTTATTCAAATGCTGTTGAAGCTGAACACAGTTACGAATGGGCAAATGAAAGAATAAATATTTTTAAGCGGATGACAGGATGGGAAAATGAGTAGATCGTATGATTTTAAATTAACTCCTGCTTATTGTCTTTATAACGGTGTGGGAGTTTTTAGCCAGAACGGTTCGAGCATTAAATTTTTAATACAGGATTCAGATAATTTTCTTTTAAAGGAAAGATTAAAACGGGCTTTTGAAAATTATCTTGAACTGATTCAAAAATATGAGGATTGCCCTGAAGTTTATAAAAATGAAATTAAGGTGCAATTTTCCGGAGCTACAAGAGCTCAGATAAGGAAATGCGTTTCTTCGTTATACAGTTCTGCAGGTACAGGACTTAATCAAAATATTTCTGAAGAAAATTCCGGAGAACAGGGAGGTGATAATTCGAAGAAAAAAGATGCTGCCGCAGTTTTATTACTTGATACTATTCTGGATGAAGCCTTGAGGCTTGGT
>CAMVBP010000034.1 GCA_947165795.1 uncultured Treponema sp. | reverse complement strand
TGCTCATACATAATAAAAATAGCATAAAAAAGGAAAAAATAATGTTTATTGATAAAGTTCTTACCGCAATTTTCGGTTCACAGAATGACCGCGATGTAAAAGCACTCCGTCCTATTCTTGCAAAAGTAAATGAAAAAGAAGAATGGGCAAAATCACTTTCTGCAGACCAGTTCCCGGAGCAGACAAAAAAATTCAAGGAAAGACTTGCTAACGGCGAAACTCTTGATGATATTCTTCCTGAAGCCTTTGCACTTTGCCGCGAAGCTTCCTGGCGTGTAATTGGTGAACGTCCTTTTGATGTTCAGATTATGGGTTCCATCAACTTGCATCAGGGAAAAATCACTGAAATGAAAACCGGTGAAGGTAAAACACTTGTTGCCGTTGCTCCTGCATATCTTAATGCTCTTACAGGAAAAGGTGTTCACGTTGTAACAGTAAACGATTACCTTGCAGAACGCGATGCTAATTCACGACGACCGATTTTTGCTTATTTGGGAATGACTGTTGGTGCAATTCTTTCCAACATGGATAACGAGGCACGAAAAGCCGCTTATGCCTGCGATGTAACTTACGGAACAAACAACGAATTTGGTTTTGACTATCTTCGCGATAATATGAAGATTGATTTAAGGGACAAGGTTCAGAGAGGCTTCAACTATTGTATTGTCGACGAAATTGACTCTATTTTGATTGATGAAGCCCGAACTCCACTTATTATTTCCGGAGCCGGCGAAGATGATACATACAAATATCACGAAGTTGATAAATATGTAGGCGAACTCAAGGAAGTTGAAAAAGACCCGAAAACCGGTGAATATCCGGATGAAAGCTTTATGACACCGGAAGAACGTGCTGCAATTGAAGGCGACTACACTATCGATGAAAAATCAAAGAGAGTTTCTTTTACCGATAAAGGTATGCTCCACATTAATGAAATTCTTCATAAGCACAATTTGATTACAGGTTCTCTTGAAGACGAAGAAAACTTTGAATACACACACTATTTTACACAGGCACTTCGTGCTCACCTTCTTTTCCATAACGATGTTGATTACCTTGTTCGTGACGGAAAAGTTGAAATTATTGATGAATTTACAGGTCGTGTTCTTGAAGGACGCCGTTATTCAGACGGACTTCATCAGGCTATTGAAGCAAAAGAGCACATCAGAATTGCTCAGCGCAACCGTACAATGGCAACAATTACATTCCAGAATTTCTTCCGTATGTACGAAAAGCTTTCGGGAATGACCGGTACAGCCGCAACAGAAGCAGTTGAATTTAATAAAATTTACGGTCTTGATGTAGTTGCAATTCCTACTAATGTTCCGGTTGCAAGAAAAGATGAAAACGATGAAGTTTATTTGAACGAGCCGGATAAATGGGAAGCCATTGCAAAAGAAATTCAGGCTGCACATGATAAAGGACAGCCTGTTCTTGTCGGTACAGTTTCTGTAGAAAAGTCTGAACTTCTTTCTGCCCTTCTTACAAGAAAAGGAATCCGTCACGAAGTTTTGAATGCCAAAAACCATGCACGCGAAGCTATGATTATTGCAGAAGCAGGAGCTAAAGGCGCCGTAACAATTGCAACTAACATGGCAGGTCGTGGTACAGATATTAAGCTTGGCGGTAACCCTGAATTCCGTGCACAGAAACGTGCAGGAACTAATGCTACGGAAGAACAGTACAAGGCCGCCCTCGAAATTGAAAAGGAAAACTGGAAAAAAGATTACGAAGAAGTATGCGCAGCAGGCGGTCTTTATGTAATTGGTTCTGAACGTCATGAATCACGCCGAATTGATAATCAGCTGCGCGGACGTTCCGGACGACAGGGAGACCCTGGTCGTTCTAAGTTCTACATTTCTATGGATGACGATTTGATGAGACTCTTTGGCGGCGAACGCATGAAGGTTATGATGACCAGAATCGGTATGCAGCCTGGAGAACCTATTGATCATCCTTGGCTTAATAAAGGAATTGAAAAAGCACAGCAAAAGGTTGAAGACCGCAACTTTGAAATTCGTAAACATCTCCTTGATTATGATGACGTTTTAAACGAGCAGCGTTCTGTTATTTACGAAAACAGAGATGAAATTCTCGGCGATTCTAATCTTTCTAAGAGAATTATGGATAACGCAACAGATGAAGTTGAAGCAATATTCGACGAATACGAATATGAAGCAAAACACAACAAAAATTCTTCTGTTCCATTAAACGAATTGAATGAACGAATACGTGATACATTTGGTGTTCAGCTGCCTTCTGAACAGCTTACAAAAGATGCATTGCTTGCTCACCTTCAGAATGATATAACAGAAAAAGAAACTCTTGCAGGCAAAGAAAATCTTAACATGTTCATTCGTTATCAGTATGTTCAGATTATTGATAAAAAATGGCTTGATCAGCTTGAGACACTTGAAGGACTTAGAGAAGCCGTTGCATTGCGTTCTTATGGTTCAAAAAATCCGCTTACAGAATACAAGATTGACGGATTCAATATTTTTGACCAGATGCTTGAAACTATCAGAAAAACAGTTATGTCCAGAGTATTCAAGGTAAAGATTCAGCTTTCTCCGGAAGCCGCTGAACAGCGAAGAAGAATGGCAGAAGCTCAGCAGCGTGGAATGAATGCTCAGCATAACGACGCTGGTAATACAGCTCATCAAATGGCAGGCGGAAGTTCTCCGGATGCACAACGTTCAGCACAGAATTCATTTAACGGGGCTCAGGCAAGAAGACAGGCAGCAGGAAGTTCTATGAATCAGAGATCTCAGGCAGATAACATTACCGTTCGCAGAACAGTTCCTAAGGTAGGAAGAAACGATCCTTGTCCTTGCGGAAGCGGCAAAAAATACAAACAATGCTGCGGACGTTAAAGACGTCAAAATAAAAGAGGCTGTCCCTGAAGTTCATAAACTGCGAAACTTCATAAAGGGCAGCCTTTTTATTTAACTAATTTAATATTTTATAAAGAATTGTGTACAAGCTTTTTGCTTCTTCTTTAGAAATCTTTACACAACCAGCCATCTGCTCGGGAATACAAAGAGCTTTTTCTCTAAGAGAAAGCCCTTTTTTTGTAACAGAAACATTAACTACCCTTTCATCTTCCAGACTTCTTTCGCGTTTAACATACTGCTTTTTTTCAAGAATCTTTAAAAGAGGAGTCAGCGTTCCCGAATCTAAATAAAGCTTTTCGCCCAGTTCTTTTACAGAAATTGTTTTTTCTTCCCATAAAACCATCATAGAAATGTATTGAGTATAAGTTAAATCAATTTTATCTAGGAACGGTTTATATCTTTTTACAATTTCTTTTGAACATGCATACAGAGGAAAACAAAGCTGATTCTTTAATAAGAGAGAAGAAAAGTCTTCCTCTGTATGATTAATACCGGTATCGCTCATTATATTAACCCTGCAATTTCTTTTTCGATAGCCGATGGAGTTTTTACAGGCGCAAATCTTTTTACAACATTTCCATCTCTATCAATCAGGAATTTTGTAAAGTTCCATTTAATATCCGGTTTGCCAAGACCCTTTTTCTGCTCCTTAAGATATTTATAAAGAGGTTCAGCATTTTCTCCGTTAACTTCAATTTTCTTAAAGCGCGGGAAAGTTGTATTGTATCTTAAAGTACAGAATTCAGTAATTTCGGCATCGGTTCCAGGAGCCTGATTTGCAAACTGATTACATGGAAAATCAAGAATTTCAAATCCCTTTTCCTTGTATTTGTCATACAATTCCTGAAGCCCCTTATACTGCGGAGTAAAACCGCAGCCGGTTGCAGTATTTACAACAAGCAGAACCTTTCCTTTGTACTGAGACAATGAAACGTCATTTCCAGAAGAATCTTTTACATTAAAATCGTAAATATTCATACTCACCTCTTCACTCTGAAAATTAAAGTCCAAAATTTTCAAGCAAAGCTTCTTTTGGCATTCCACCAACAGTCTGCTTTACAACCTGACCATCTTTGAAAAGAATGAAACAAGGAATGCTCATGATTCCATACTGAGCTGCAAGCTCTTCTTCATCATCAACATTTACCTTACCAACTTTTATTACGCCCTCTTTTTCCTCAGCAATTTCAGAAACGACAGGTCCCATCATTTTACAAGGACCACACCAGGTAGCCCAGAAATCTACGAGAACAGGAAGCTTTGAATCCAAAACCTCTTCCTTAAAATTTGATTTAGTTAATGTAAGTTCCATAAAATCACCTCGCTTTAATATTTAATTGTATACAATTAAATTACATAAAATATATATAAAAGTCAAGGGAAAAAGGGGAAAAATATTTAAATTTATGGGAATTTTTACGCGAGGCGACATCCGAAGGATGTCGGGGGCTATATAAATAAGCTCAAGTTAAATAAAAAAAGCTCCCTATTCAAGGAAGCCTTTAGATCGGGCAAGAGGGATTTGAACCCTGCTCTTATAGCAAATCCGTTAAAAAAAATTGTGCGACAGCGCAATTTTTTAGGATTTACCTCTATCCCGCTCCGAGCGAGACTAGCGAGCGAGGCGACATCCGAAGGATGTCGGGGGTTATATAAATAAGCTCAAGTTAAAATAAAAAAAGCTCCCTATTCAAGGAAGCCTTTAGATCGGGCAAGAGGGATTTGAACCCCCGACATCCTGGTCCCAAACCAGACGCGCTACCAGCTGCGCTATTGCCCGTTACGTGAATAGAAATATATCATAATGAAAAAAAATAATCAATACATTAAAGGCTTATTTTTTAAAATTATTCCACAGCAAAAAAGCCGGCATTTTCCTACTTTACAAGGTCTGCAGAAACTTCTATATCCCCACCCTTTTTAATTCGTTCTGCCAATATATCCGTTATTTGGATTTTAATTTCTTTTGTTAAATCAAGCTGTTCAGTTGTTTTAATTTCACAATGAATAAAATTTGGAGTAACTGCATGATATATATTTCCACCAATAGCCCTGTTCCTAACAACTTCAGGAACAGCAGTCATCTGCTTGGAAACAAACGTAGATAAATAATTTATTTTATTTTCTATTGCCCACTCTGTAAGCCGCTTTGCACGCATTCCGCTTATGCTTTGAGGAACCTTATCTTTTAATTCGCACGCATATGTTCCAGGACGGAGCGAAAAAGGAAATGCATGAACCCATGAAAAATTACAGTCGCGGCATAACTGCATTGTCCTTTCAAAATCTTCATCAGACTCAGCAGGAAAACCTGTAATAATGTCGCAGGCTATAAAGCTTTCCGGCTTTACTTTTCTTATTGCATTACAGGCTTTTACAATATCTTCTGCCGTATAATCTCTGTTCATAAGCTTTAATATTTTATTGCTTCCACTCTGAACAGAAATATGAAAATGCGGGTGGACACGTTCATTTTTAATAACTTCACAAAATTCATCATTAATAATCTGCGGATAAATACTTGAAATTCTAAAACAGATTGAACTTGTGTTTTCAAGAAGTAGACTGAGCAGCTTGCAAAAATTAATGACTTCGCCTTTATATTCACTTCTATACTGCAGAATATTTACAGAAGTCAAAACAACCTCTGAATGACCTTTTTTTTCAAGCTCAATTACACGGTCGATTGCAGTCTGAACGTCAATAGAAACGCTGTGGCCTCGCGCAAAATGAATTGCACAATAAGAACAGTTATTATTGCATCCATCCTGAATTTTTAAACTCGGGCGAGAATGCGTCAAAAATGTTGAAGTAGAAAGTGAAAATGAATTTTCCGGGAATCCGTTTTTAATCTGCGGAACAGATAAAATTGAACTCTTTATTATCTTTGAAAATTCAACAGGATTAAAATTATTTTTACCTTGAATTTCTTTATTCAGCAATTCTGGAATTTTTGCAATACGGCTTTTTATCTGCCCGCCGATTACGCATATTCTTTCATCAATGCTTTCAATTTCTTTAGAAGCAAGCTGCGCATAACAGCCCGTAATTATCAGCAAAGCCTTTGGAAATTTTTTAAGCAAAAGCCTGATTACACGCCTTGCCTTCTGTTCTGATTTTTGAGTAACCGTGCAGGTATTTACAATACAAAGCAGTACAGAAGAATTCTCCTGATATTCTGCAGTAATATTCTGCATGGATACTGTCAGATTATTATTTAAAAAAACATTTGCAATGGCTTCGCTTTCTATCTGATTAAGGCGACAGCCCATTGTCTCTATGTGTATTAAATTACTGGAGTTTTGCACTTACTCTGTCTCTTCCGCGGGAAGCATCAATCGAAGAAGAATTTAATCTTAAAGCTTCTTCATAAGCAGCAAGCGATTCATCATAATTTCCTGCCATTTCTCTGGCATATCCGAGTCTTACCCACCAGGTATCAAGCTGAGGTTCCTTTTTTACTGCCGAAGACAAAGCAATATCCGCATGCTGATATCTTGCCTGACGTATAAAAATTTCTCCCATATAGTAATAAGAAACTCCAACACGTGAACCGTTTTCCTGCGCGCCGGCTACATACTTCTGGAACTGTTCCATTGCGCCGTTATTTTTTCCAAGATAATATTTTGCTTCACCAAGAATTTCAATAAGTCTTAAATCGTAAGGGCTTATAGCAAGAGCCTCTGTTGCACGAACTTCTGCTTCTACATACTGCTTATTTTTTACCAGAGCCCAGCACATTACAACATAAGATTCAACTCGCTTTGGATTGTCTGCAAGCTCAGCCTCGCATACTGCAATTGCATCCTTGTAATTACCATTGTGATAAAGTACAAGAGCATCCTGCTTTACAGTAGTCTGAGCAAACAAAGTATTTACGGATAATAATAAAGTAACAGCAAAAATTTTAATTTTCATTTTCATTATTCACCATTGTACATTTTCCGGTAAACGTGCAGCCGGGTTCAAGAACAACCTTAGCAGTTGTAATATCTCCATCAACAGCTCCAGAAGCAGTCACAAAAATCAGTTTATCGCCGACAACATTTCCCTTAACTTTTCCGCGGATTAAAACTCTTCTTGCAGTAATATCTGCATTTACAACAGCATTTGTATCAATTACCAAGTCGCTTGTAGACTGAATTGAACCTGTTATATTTCCACGAACCATAAATGTTTTTTTAATTTTTATATTACCAGAAAAGGAAATATCTTTTTCTACAATTGTATCAAAAGCTTCATCTTCCAAATCAAAAAAATCTGTATCTTTTACGTCAAACATACTTTTATTATTTTACCCTTTTATAGTATTTTTTTCAATCTAACAGCCTATCCATTTTCCTGTTATATCAAAATATTTCTTATTTTTATCAAACAGCGGATGTTTTTTATCTTTTTCCGATAAAAGCGGATTCAATACGTCTGAATCTTTATTCCAGTCAACTGCAATTGTCGGATCATTCCACATAAGGCCATCTTCGCCTTTCGGATCATAAAAATCAGTACACTTGTAAGTAAAAATTGCAGAATCCGAAAGAACATAAAATCCGTGCGCAAAACCTTCGGGAATATAAAACATATTCTGCTTTTGCGCATCAAGAATTACGCCGTAATATTTTCCGAAAGTCTTTGAATCATTTCTAAGGTCAACTGCAACATCGTAAACCTTACCTTCCAAAGCGCGAACAAGCTTTCCCTGCGGATGTTTTGTCTGAAAATGAAGTCCGCGTAAAACACCTTTAGAAGATTTAGACTGATTATCCTGAACGAATTTCATCTTTAAGCCAAAATCAAAAAACTCTTTTTCATTGTAAGTTTCCAAAGAATAGCCGCGGTTATCATCGCTTATTTTAGGAAAAATTTCATAGAGACCGTCAAATTCAATCTGATTATTCAAAATGCATTTTTCAAATCTAAAATTCATAATTAAAGTTCGGCAATGTATTCCAGATATCGTCCGTAATCAGTTTTATAGCCTTTTGCCATTTCAAGCAGATGATCTTTTGTAAGCCATCCGTTTCTGAATGCAATTTCTTCTATACAACCTACATAAAGTCCCTGGCGCTTCTGAATGGTTGCAACGTAATTTGCCGCATCAAGGAAGGAATCATAAGTTCCTGTATCAAGCCATGCAGATCCACGGCCAAGCAGAACAACAGAAAGCTGCTTGCGATCAAGATATTCATTATTAATTGAAGTAATTTCAATTTCTCCGCGAGCCGAAGGCTTTACGTTTGCGGCAATTTCTACAACATCATTTGTATAAAAATAAATTCCAGGAACAGCATAATTAGATTTTGGTTCACCAGGTTTTTCTTCAATTCCAAGAACATTGCCGGCCTTATCAAATTCAACAACACCATAAGCCGAAGGATTTTTTACATAATAACCGAAAATTACACTCTTATTTTCTTTTTCTACCGAAGCGCGCGCATCCTTTAATTTTTCGGAAAAACCTTCACCATAGAAAATATTATCTCCAAGAACAAGAGCAACACTGTCGTTTCCAATAAATTCTTTTCCGATTATAAAAGCATCTGCAAGACCACGCGGCTTATCCTGAACGGCATATTCAAACTTCATTCCAAGCCAGGCTCCGTCGCCAAAAAGCTCCTTAAAACAGTGAATATCTCGCGGAGTTGAAATAATTAAAACCTCACGAATACCCGCAAGCATAAGACACGAAAGCGGATAATAAATCATAGGTTTATCGTAAAGCGGCAGAATCTGTTTAGAAACAGCCTTAGTTATAGGATAAAGACGGGTTCCACTTCCGCCTGCTAAAATTATTCCTTTCATAAAAACTCCTGTTTTTTTTAGGAGGGGGAAGTCTCCCCCTCGCTCCAAAGCAAGTCGCTCCAAGAAGCGTCCCTGCAGGCAGAGTCTCTTCTTTCCGCTTTATTGCTTTTCCGCTACCCTCTCTGCGGGCTCAAACGCCGCCCGCAACGCCTGCTATCTTCCCTGTTCAGTATAATTCTTACTAATCCAGTTTTTATAATCCCCGCTAAGGATATTATTTATCCATTCAGGATTCTTCAAATACCATTTTACCGTTGCGTGAAGCCCTTCTTCAAAAGACATTCTGCGCTTCCAGCCGAGTTCTTTTTTTATTTTTGAACAGTCAATCGCATAGCGCTTATCGTGACCAGGACGGTCTTTTACATAAGTAATTGTTTTTTCTACATCTTCAACCTTTTTACCGGTTTCTGCCGCAGTAAGTTCAATTACCTTATGAAGCAGTTTAATATTCTGCCATTCGTTTTCACCGCCAATATTATATTTTTCGCCGGTAATTCCCTTATTAGCAATAAGCCATACAGCAACATTATGATCTTCAACGTAAATCCAGTCGCGGATATTATCGCCTTTTCCATATACAGGAAGATTTTTTCCGTCGCGAATATTACTTATCATTAACGGCAAAAGCTTTTCCGGAAACTGATAAGGTCCGTAATTATTTGTACAGTTCGATAAAGTAACCGGTACACCAAAAGTATAAAAATAAGACATTACAATATGGTCAGAACCGGCCTTACTTGCAGAATAAGGAGAACGAGGAGCATAAAGAGTGTCTTCCTTAAAATATCCTGTTTCTCCCAAAGAACCATAAACTTCATCAGTAGAAATATGGTGAAACAGAACATCATCACGCATAGATCCGTCTGCCTTTTTCCAAAAATTTCTTGCAACGTCAAGCAAAGTATAAGTTCCCATCAGATTTGTTTTAATAAATGCTTCCGGTCCAAGGATGGAACGGTCAACATGAGTTTCTGCTGCAAAATGAATTACAGTATCAATATCATATTGCTTAAAAATTCTTTCTATCTGAGCGCGGTCGCAGATATCAACTTTTTCAAAAAAATATCTCTTGTCGCCGAACTTCTCCTCAACATCCTTTAAAGATTCAAGATTTCCGGCATATGTAAGACAGTCAACATTTACAACTGTTCCGTCAAAATTTGCATCATTAAAAAAATTACCTTCCGCAGATGAAAGTCCAAAAAGGTAATGAATAAAATTAGAACCGATAAAACCGGCACCACCAGTTATAAGAATATTCTTAAGTTTACGCATAATTGCTTTATTATATCATAAGTAGATAAATTGAGTAAATAATAGAGTGTTTTTGAAAGTCGGCCGTCTACCTCGCGCTATTTTTTCAGCCATTTATTTACCAAACTGATTTTCGTGCATGAATACTAAATATATTTGCATATACTATCTTCTTTTAATATAATAAAATCATGAACGTTTTTACTTGGGATGAAATTTTAACTGTGCTGAATACTGGAAAATCACTTCCATTCTTTGACGGCGGGTGTGGTATTTCTATCGGTTCATTTGACGGCTGCCATAAAGGACACAGAAAACTTTTGTCTCTTCTTACAGAAAAATGTAATGAAAAAAAATCCGAAGATAAAAATTTTAAATCCGGCGTAATTTCTTTTTCCAGACCTTTACCAAGCATAAAGCACAGCGATGATTACAGCGGAGATATTACTACATTAAATCAGCGTCTGGAAATTTTTGAAAAGCTTGGACTCGATTTTGCAATTATTGTCGATTTCGATGACGAATTTGCAAGTATGATGGGCACCGATTTTCTAAACCTGTTAAGAAATATCTGCAATATGGAAGTTCTTGCCGAAGGAATAGACTTCAGGTGCGGCTATAAGGGTGCAACCGATTCTCAGGCTATAAAATACTGGGCACAGAAAAATTCAATTGAATGCATTTTTGTAGATTCCGTATATTATAAGGATTCGTTCGAGAATGAAGAAAGAATCAGTTCATCATATATCCGTAAAATGATTCAAAAAGGATTCTTTAAGGTTGCTTCAGAAATGCTGGATTCACCTTATGAATACGATATTCAGACCGCAAGAGAAAATAATAAATCTACACAGATTCTTCCTCCGGATGGAATTTATCATCCGGTAAACGAAAACAACGAAGACATAAGAATAGAAATAAAAGACAGAAAAATTGTAAACCTTCCGTCATGCAACCGCTTGAAATTCTTGTAATTTTTAAAAGCCTTGCTATAATTAACTTATGAAAAAGAAAACTATTTTAAAACTTATTTTAATACCGATTGCAGCAGTTGTTTCGGTTGCCCTTTTTGTATTTTTGTTTTTTGTATTTTTAACGATTGTTGAATACCGCCCTAAAGCTATAGAAAATGTTGAATTTTCTTCCGGAAATGTTCAGCTGGAAAAGCAGAAATCTATTTCTATTCTTTCATGGAATATAGGTTATGCCGCTCTTGGAAAAGATGAAGATTTCTTTATGGACGGCGGAAAAAAAGTCCGACCGGATTCCAAAAAAACTGTAGAAAAGTATTTTGAAGGAATAAAAAAGACAATTTCTGAAAATCCTTCGGATATTATTTTTATTCAGGAAATAGATGAAAAAGCAAAAAGATCATATAAAATAAACGAAGTTGAAGAATTAAAGAAAAGCACGGGAAAAGAAGGCAGCTTTGCCTTGAACTATAAATGTATTTATGTTCCTATTCCGTTCCCTCCAATCGGCCGCGTAGCAAGCGGAGTTGCAACGCTTACAAATATGCAGACAACACTTGCAGAACGAAGAAGCCTTCCTGTTCCTTTTAAATGGCCTATCAGGCTTGCAAATTTAAAAAGATGTATTCTTGCTACAAGAATTCCGGTTTACGAAAACGGCAAGGCAACAGGAAAAGAACTTATTCTTGCAAATTTCCATCTGGAAGCCTTTGATAACGGCGAAGGTAAAATTGCACAGACAAAAGCCTTAATGTCTTTTTTGAATTCTGAATACGAAAAAGGAAATTATATTCTTGCAGGAGGAGACTTTAATCAGACATTCCCTGATTCAGAAGCCTTCCCTATCGTATGGCCGGATGGATGGGTTCCAGGTCATCTTGATAAAGATATGCTTAATGAAGGCTGGCAGTTTGCTTTTGATGATTCAAAGCCGACCTGCCGTTCCAACGAAAAGCCGTATAACGACGAAGACGCACTTAATAAAAACTGGCAGTATTTTGTTATAGACGGATTCATCCTTTCGCCGAACATTCAGCTTGAACAGATAAAAGTAATAGACGAAAATTTCCAGAATTCAGACCATAATCCTGTAATAATGAAATTTTCTCTTGAATAATTAAATGAAAAGAAGTAGAATATTTAAGAATAATTAAAAACTTTAGTAGGACTAAAGTCCTGCATTGAGGTGTCTATGGGAACAAAAAAATTAGACTGGGGCAATCTGCCTTTTGGCTACATGAAAACTAGCAAAAGTTTTGTAGCAAACTGGAAAAATGGAGAATGGGATGAAGGAAAATTGACTAAGGACCATTCCATTAAAATTAACGAATGTGCCGGAGTTTTGCAGTATGCACAGACATGTTTTGAAGGTCTTAAAGCTTACACAACTGAACACGGAGACATTGTAACATTCCGTCCTGATTTGAACGCAGAACGCATGGAAAATTCCTGCAAACGTCTTGAAATGCCGGTTTTCCCAAAAGAAAAATTCATTGAAGCCGTTCTTCGCACGATAGAAGCAAATAAAGACTGGGTTCCTCCTTACGGAAGCGGAGCTACTCTCTATATCCGTCCGTACATGTTCGGTTCAAGCGCAGTTATCGGTGTAAAACCTGCAGATGAATATCAGTTCCGTATTCTTGTAACTCCTGTTGGACCTTATTTTAAAGGCGGAGTAAAACCTATTAAAGTACGTTTGAGCGACCTTGACCGTGCAGCACCACACGGAACCGGAGATATTAAAGCCGGTTTGAACTATGCAATGAGTTTGCACAACATTGTAGATGCACACAACTGCGGATATGCAGAAAATATGTATCTTGATCCTGCAACACATACTTATCTTGAAGAAACTGGTGGAGCAAACATAATTTTCATCTCAAAAGACGGAAAACTTGTTACTCCAAAATCAGACTCAATTTTGCCTTCAATTACAAGACGTTCTCTTGTTGTTGTAGCAAAAGATTATCTAGATCGGAAGAGCGTCGTGTAGGGAAAGAGTGTAGATCTCGGTGGT
>CAMVBP010000033.1 GCA_947165795.1 uncultured Treponema sp. | reverse complement strand
TGGCCGCTTTATGGACTTGGAAATCTTTTAGTATTCAGAAAAATTAAGGCAATGCTTGGAACAAACTTCCGTGCAGGAATTGCCGGCGGCGGTGCTTATCCTAAATATATTGATGAATTCTTCTGGGCAATTGGTGTAGAAGTTGTAGAAGGATACGGACTTACAGAAACAGCTCCAATCGTTGCAGTTCGCCCGATTGCGGCTCCAATTTTCCGTACAATCGGTTCTGCAATCAGAGGAATTCAGGTAAGAATTGTTGATCCAAACGACGGATTTGTTCTTGGCCGCGGAAAAGAAGGTGTTCTTCAGGTTAAAGGTCCTACAGTAATGAAGGGATATTACAAGCGCCCGGACTTAACTGCAAAAGTAATTAATGAAGAAGGCTGGCTTGATACAGGCGACCTTGCAATGATGACAATTCATAATGAACTTTGTATTAAAGGCCGTATTAAAGATACAATTGTTTTGCGTGGCGGAGAAAACCTTGAACCTCTTCCAATTGAAACAAAGCTTTCTGAATCTAAATTCATTAAGCAGGCAGTAGTTGTTGGTCAGGATATGCGTTATCTTGCCGCACTTATTCTTGTAGATGAAGATGAAGTTAAAACTTATGCTGCAGACAATGGTATTCAGTACGATACATATGAAAATCTTCTTGCTTCAGAAATTATTCAGAAGCTTTACGAAACTGAAATTGCAACACTTATAAGTTCTAAGAATGGCTTTAAGATGTTTGAAAGAATTGCTAAATTCACTCTCATTACAAAACCGTTCGAAGTTGGCGTTGAACTTTCTGCAAAACAGGAAATTATGCGCTTTAGAATTAATGAACTTTATAAGAACGAAATTTCAAAAATGTTCGAAGAGTAATAACTTTTGGTGGCTGCTGTACCGTTATTTTACAGCGCCACCGGAAAAAAGTGCATAAAGCGGTGGGAAAAAATAATTTTACAATTTTAAATTTATGGATTAAAATAAATATACAATGACAGAGTTAGATGAATATCTGGAAATTGATAGAAAAAAGATTAGAAATGCAATAAAACTTCAACTTCCAATAGAAATCTTATCATATATTTTACCTCGAAACATGGAAGTGTATATCCAGAAGGTTACAGACGCTTTTCTGGAAGAATGTCATCAGGAACACTTAAAGGAATATATAAATTTCTGTCTCAGCGAACTTCTTATAAATGCAAAAAAAGCAAATACAAAACGCGTTTACTTCCACGAAAAAAATCTGAACATATTTGATCCAAAAGAATACGAAGAAGGAATGCAAAGCTTTAAGGAAGAAACCTTAGAGAATATAAATTATTATCTTGAGCTGCAGAGAAAAGCCGGACTTTATGTAAAGCTTGCAATGCGATTAACAGATGATAATGTAATTATCGAAATCAAAAATAATTCCAAATTAACACAATTTGAAAATGATAGAATTCAGGAAAAAATCCGTCTTGCTCATCAATACAAATCAATGGAAGAAGTTGTTACAAATGTAATTGATCAGCAGGAAGGTGCCGGACTTGGAATAATCATTATTATTCTTATGTTAAAAAGGATAGGACTTACAAAAGATAATTATCAGGTTTTTTCTAACGATGAAGAAACAACAACAAGAATTCTTTTGCCCTGCAACAAGGCGATTTTTGCCGGCGTAGAAATGATTTCCTATGAATTTATCAGCATGCAGGAAAAAATACCGTTAATTCAGTCTCATGCAGAAAAAGCTATGAAGATTGTAAATAAAGCGGCAGATGGAAAAGAAAAAATAAACAGGGATGAGCTTGTAAAGATTATAGGAAGAGATTTACCGCTTACGCTTCTTACTTTTAAATATAGTTTCCAAAAAGACAAAACCTGCTTAAAAATAGAAGATGCGGTTTCTTTACTCAGCGATGAAGAATTAAAGTTTATATATTCAGAAAGTAATCCTTCTTGTACTTATATAGATTCAACAGACGAAATAGAAAGTCTTCTTCTTCATTCAGAAAGAACAGCATTTTTTGCCTATAATTTGTTTAAGAATAATAACGGACTTCATAAATATATTGATGCAGATGTTATGTATACTCTGGGGCTCTTTTCTGCACTCGGATTCTTCCTTCTGGAAACTGCTACAGATGAACAGAAAAACTATATTAATGAACTTGCTGCACAGTATGATAATTTAATGGACAAAATTGTAAGTATGTTTACAAACGGCTATGCAAGCACCTTTATAAAACGCGTATACACCAAGCGTTTTGGTTTAGCCGATAATATTTCCTGCTTAATTTCTTCTTGGAACAGTGTTGAAAAGAATACAGAAGAAAACAAATTCTGTGCAAAGGTTTTATATCTTGCCGAAATGATGCAGTACTATGACGAAAAGTCTGTTGATTTTTATCAGTTAGATAAATCTATTTTAAAGGATTTTAAGATTTCTGATGAAAAGCAGTTTAATTATCTTATAAAGTTATTAAAAGAAGCTCACTCAAATTATTATGATGATTTTGAGTAATCTGCCTGAAAACAAATAGTCCTTAAAAATTAATAAGATTTCTTAGCAATCTGTTCAACCCATTTTTGCATTAATATTCCAAAAGCTACACCAACATTAAGCGAAGCCTTTAATCCTTTCATTGGAATTGAAACACGTCCATAATCTGCGCGGTGAAGGGCTTCGGGACTAACGCCTAATTCTTCCGAACCGATAATGCAAATTCCCTGTTTAGGAAATTCAAATTCATTTATGTCGGTTCCGCCGGTTTCCAGTGCAAAAACAGGAAGATCTTCAGGAAGTTCATTTAGCGGAACCTGTTCCCAGCCCATAGTTTCTATACAGCCCATTCCGGAACGGACTGCACGCGGCTGATTTGGATCTATACAATGCGGCGAAATATAAACTTTTTCGGCACCCATAGCTTCGGCAGTACGGAAAATTGAACCGATATTAAATGGCGAGCGGATATCTTCTGCATATACGCAGACTCCAGGAAAAAATTCCCTCTGGCGGACAATTCCGTTTTCGTCTGTAGGAGAAACATGCGGAGCAATTACAAGATCCCACTCAGCAGGAAAAGTTCCGATAATCGCTAAAAGATGATTCCTTGCGCAGTTGCAGGCCCTTAGTTCATCAAAATCGGAAGCAGAAATAAGGTTTTCCAGTTCTGCTTTTGCAGAATCCATAAGTTTTGGGTCTTTTATAAGAATTTTTATAAGCTGTTTAATATAATCCGCTCGGGAAATTGTCGTAAAATTATATTCAGTTCCTTTTTCTGCAATTCCAAGAATATCGCGTTCAAGAGCGCCGAAAGTAAGTGCAAGTTTACGGCGTTTTTGTCCGCCTTCCAGTTGAAAAAGTTTTCCAGGTTCTATCATATGTGTAATGGCGCAAAAGCGCGTATTCTAAAATGCCAGCTTAATAAAATCAAATAAATCATCTGTGCTCATGCTTCTTGGCAGAGTATTGATTGTATTTATTTTACTGATGTCTTCTACAGCAAGCGAAAGCTGTTCAACAGTTAACTGAAGATCCTTTAAGCGGGTTGGAAGACTGTATTTTGCGATTTTCTGTCTTACATATTCTGTAAGCATTTTAGCTGCTTCTTCGCCTTTTATATCTTCTGGAGCAGTTCTAAGCATGTGGGCAAGAGTTTCGAGTTTTGCAACCTTAAATTTTGTTGCGTCTTCAAGAACATAAGGAAGCAAAATAGAAGAAACTAAAGAACGTCCTTTGTGGTATCGTGAATAAATACTCAAAGAAATTAAAGACGAAAGTCCAATAGAAGAAGATGCTGCCGCAAGAGAAATAAGGCAGCCTGCCTGAACTAAAAGAACTTCTTCCGGAGTTGTAATTTCCAGGGAAGGAGAACCGTCCAATGCATAAGAAAGAGTTTCGAGTCCTTTTTCTACGAACATATCGCTGAAAATATTAGCCTTTTGCGAAAGATATGCTTCTGTTGCAAGGGCAATAAGTTCAATGGAAAGAGTTGCTTTTTGATTATCTGTAAGAGTGAGCATAAGATTTGGATCCATAAGAAGAAGCTTACAGATAGAGTTTTGAACATGTAAAAAAGTAATCTGATGATTACGTGAATCTGTTACCGGAATTTCCTGTGTAAATACAAACGCAGAACGGAAGGTTGTTGGAACACAAATACATGGAATAGGATTTGTAGAAGGTAAAGAACCGTCTACAAAAGTGTATAAATTATGTGCTTCGTTAAAATATGCTGCAACAGCACGTCCAACATTAATGGCTTTTTCGCCTCCAACTGCTATTACACCATGAACATGACCTTCCTGAGATAATTTTAAGGCGCGTTCAATAGTTTTTGTGGCGGCTCCATCGCTCAATTCAGAAAAAACAAAGCAGTCAATTTTGTGGTCCATTAAAGATTGTGTAATTTTATCTGAAAGTTTTGCTTCGTTTAACAACGGATCCATAATAATAATGAATCTTGTTCCCCATTCCTTTACCTGCTGGCCAAGTCTGCTGATAGTATATGGTCCAAGAAGAATATTAGGGCTAATTCTAAATGTAAAATCAGACATTTTTTACTCCGGTTTAGATTTAATATTAAAAAAAAAGACGGAATTACCTAAATTCCGTCTTTTCCAAGCAGGTTCAAGAATAATTAAAGTCCAATAGCAGTAAGGAATTTATCTGCAGCTGACTTTATTACAGAATCACTAAGGTAGTTAGGGTCTTTAATCTTCTCTTTGATTTCTGCAATCTTGTCTGCACGAACATCAGGAGTTTCTTTAGCAACCTGATCCATGTAGTAAATTTCTGCCATTTCTTTTGCTTCTGCAGAAACACTGATAGAATCTGCTTCGCGAGAAACTTTTGCAGTATTCTCTGTTTTGCGCAAATTCTGGAGGTTGTTTACCTGTGTTACATTGTTTACACTATTAATCATCATAACTTCCTACCCCTCTACCTATATATTATCGGTAGATTCTTCAGATTTCTTAATATTTTTTACACCAGAAATAAAAACTGCAAACTCTCCTTTTATGGATTGTCTTGAAGAATAATCATCAAAAAGCTCTTTTGCAGTGCCGCTTGTGATTTCTTCATGCAGTTTTGTCATTTCACGCCCCACAACAATGCGGCGTTCACTTTCAATATCGGCAATATCAGAAAGAAGTTTAGTAATTCTAAACGGACTTTCGTAAATAATTACTGCATCGCCGGTTTCTAACAACTCTTTAACCCGTGAACGACGTTTTCCTGGCTTTGGAGAAAGAAATCCTTCAAAAATAAGGGTCTTTCCGCCAGAACCGGCCACACTTACCAGAGTTGCAAAAGCAGCAGGACCAGGAATTGGAACAACTTCAAACCCGGCTTCGCGTACAATATCTACAAGTACAGCGCCAGGATCGCTTATTCCCGGAGTTCCAGCATCGCTTGCGTAGGCTATATCGTGTCCTTCTTTTAATAAAGACACAATTTTTTCGCCTGCAAATTTTTCGTTTTGAGCCCTGCAGGAAATAAGAGGCTTTTTAATCTCAAAATGATTCAAAAGCATCAAGGTATGGCGTGTATCTTCGGCAGCAATGTAATCTACATTCCTTAATGTTTCTACTGCACGAAAAGTTATATCACCCAAATTTCCTATTGGAGTGCCAACAACGAATAGTTTGCTCACATATACATTATATAATAGAAAAAAAAACCTTACAAGAAGTATTTTCCTGTAAGGTTACATAAACAATATCGTAAACGATATTGTTTATGTAGCGCATTTTTTTTGCTTTGCAAAAAAAAGTGCTTATAATCAAAAAAATTTTAAACGATATTATTTCTTTTTCTGCTCACTTGGCTTACTCTTTGCGCCTGCAACTGCAGCCGCCATTTTTTCAAGAGCCTTAGTCATATCATTAACCATAAGAATTGGCTGTCCTGTAGCATCGAGAGTATCGCGCCAGAGTGAACCTTCCGGATCAACAGCGTTTCTGTGTGCTGTTACAGCTTTAATTGGCAGGTGAACGAACTTGTCGTGAACAAGACCAATTACACACTTAGTTTTTCCTGCCATAGCAGCGTGAACAGCATTGTTTCCAAGACGTTCACAGTAAATTGAATCGCTTGCTGTTGTAACAGAAGCACGAACCTGATAAGAAGGATCAATATATTTAAGGTTGATTTCGATATTCTTAGCTTTGAAGTATTTTTCAATTTCGGCTTTAAGGAATACACCGATATCTGAAAGTTTTTTGTTTCCAGAAGCATCTGTTGCACCAGTTGCCTGAAGAAGATCCTGTCCGGCACCTTCAGAAACTACGATTACAGCGTGTCCGCGTTTTGCAAGACGGCGCTCAAGGCATGCAAGGAAGCCGTTTTCGCCTTCCATTTCGAATGGAACTTCAGGAATAAGACAGAAGTTTGTTTCGTGGCTAGAAAGGGCAGCAGCAGCGGCAATAAATCCAGCTTCGCGTCCCATAAGCTTTACAAGACCAATACCGTTAATCTGGCTTGCAGCTTCCATGTGAACGGCTGCAACAGTTTCTTTAGCGCGCTGAACGGCAGTTTCGAAACCGAATGAGCGGTCAATGAACATAAGGTCGTTATCTACAGTCTTAGGAACACCAACTACAGCGCACTTAAGACCACGTTTTTCAACTTCGCATGCGATATCGTAAGAACCGCGCTGAGTTCCGTCACCACCAAGAATGAAAAGCATGTTGATTCCATCACGTTCAAGACAGTCTACAATTTCTTCAACACGTTGTCCGCCGCCACGGCTTGTTCCAAGGTAAGTTCCACCAATTTTGTGAATTTCATCTATTAAATAACGGTCAAGTTCAAGTGGTTCGTAGCCGCTTTCTGCAAAAAAGCCGCGGAATCCATACTGGTAACCTTTAATTGTCTTTACGCCGTAACGTGTATTCAAACAGCGTACAATTGCACGGATAACATCGTTCAAACCAGGGCACAAACCACCGCAGGTACAGATTCCGGCCTTTGCGTGAGTAGGATCAAAATAAATCTTCTCGCGAGGACCGGCTTTTTCCATAAGATTAGATGAATCAAGAACAACAGGTTTTGATTTATCAAAAATATTTACTTCGGAAAGAACATAAGAATCGTCACTTACATAATTTGCTGTATAATCTCCGTGGACTGTAGAAAGTTTAATAGGAGAAGGAATTGTACAAGGTCCAAGACTATCAATTGTAAAATCAAATTTTTCTTCTGACATAAAATCACCTCAAGGTTCACTATAGTTTTATAAGAATATAACGGAAATATGATTTATTCAAGGGGAATGAAAAACTGATTTCCCTGATTAATTAATGGAATGTATTTACAAAATAAAAACTTTATGAAGCGATATAAATTATTTCTTTGTTTCTTTTTGATTTTTTCTTCTGCTTTTTGTGAAAATTTTAATTCAAAAATTTCGGAAGAAGAACTTGAACAGCTGGAAGAGGGCAATGTTCTTATAAGAAATATAGAATTTTACAGCAATATTTGTCTTGAAAAAGAAGGAAAGGATTTATCGCCTTTTCTTTTTGATGCAATGAAAAAATTAAAGCCAAAGTATCTTGTTGAGGTAATAAAATATATTCCGTATGAAGGTATGGAAGATCTTCCAGAAAGCTTTGAAACAATTTTAAATAACGTTCAGGATTATGTAGGAATTCCATACTGGTCGGTAGAAGCAAAAAAATGGTATGACCTTTTTACATATGCGCAGGTTAAAGAAAAATACGAAGAAGAAGACAAATATGTTGTAAAGGCAGATCTGGAAATGGATCCGTTTGATGTTGTCTGCGAAAGATTTGAAGTCCGCAGAACAGAAAATGAAATTTTTTATCTTGCCGTAAACGAAAATAAACTTTCCTATCATAAAAAGCTGGACTGCATTTGGCCGGAAAGAATGCAGATAGGCATCTATGTTTTTAAAGACCAGGACAAATGGGTTATGTATGGAATTGGCGGCGTAAGGGCTCCAAGATTTCCGATTTTCCATAAAAGAATTTCTGTTTCTTTTGAAAATAGAATAAAAACTCTTTGCTTATATTTTTTAGATAAACTATAATATTAAATAGGAAGAGACTACACAGCATTTATAAAAAGAGCGGGGGTTCCCGATGAACATCAAAAAAGTATTTGTTTCTTCAGTTATATTTTTTCTTTTTTTCACTCAGCTTTTTGCAGAAAAAAATTATCAGACAGTAAGAGTAGGTTATTACGAAAATGAAGTTTTTCAGGAAGGCGCTGCAAAGAGTACTGTAAAAGCCGGTTACGCTTATGATTATTATCAAAAGCTTGCAGAATACACAGGCTGGCGTTATGAATACGTTTACGGCAATTATAATGATTTATACAACATGCTGCTTGAAGGCAAAATCGATTTTTTGGCCGGTCTTGCATGGAAAAAAGAAAGGGAAGGTTTGATAGGTTATCCTTCGTTATCAATGGGAACAGAAACCTATTATCTTTTAAAACATACTACAGATACAAGCATAATTATAGATGATGAATATTCATTATTAAACGGAAAGGTAATAGGAATTATTAACAGTTCAATTACCGATGCGCTCAATGATTTTTTAACACTGCATCATATAGAAGCAGCTGTTGTAAATTACCCGGACTACAAAAAATTATTTGAATCCTTTAACAATAATATAATAGACATTGCAGTTGCCGAAAGCGATGGGACTTATGGAAGAGATAATGTTGATGTTTTATGTGAATTTGGAAATGCCGAATATTATCTTTGCGTAAATATAAAAAGACAGGATTTACTTTCGCAGCTGGATATGGCGCAGAAACTTTTAAATAAAGAAGAACCGAATTTTTTAAATGCGCTGCATGCAAAATATTTTCCGTTTAGTATTTCAAGCCGCGCATTTTCAGATGCAGAAAAAGAATGGATTGCGGCACATAAAGATCTTAAAGTTGGATATTTAAATAATTATCTGCCATACAGCGATATGGATGAATCCAAGAATGTAACAGGAATTGTAAAAGAACTTTTTCCCGAAATTTTCAACCGTCTTGGAATAAAAGACATGGAAATAAGTTATACGGCTTATAACAGTTACAGCAAAATGATTTCGGCAGTAAGTCTTGGCGAAGTTGATGTGATTTTTCCTGTAGGCGGCGGAATTTATTATTCAGAAGAAAATGGAATTTATCAGTCGAATGTTGTTTGTACTTCTCCTACAGAGCTTGTTTACAATTCAAATTACGAAGAAGAAAAAACAGTATTTGCGGTAAATAAAAATAATACAATGCAGTATTATTACATTCTGGCAAATTTTCCCGAAGCGCAGATAATTTTTTATGATTCTATAGAAGCCTGTCTGAATGCAGTTTTAACCAAAAAGGTAACCTGTACAACTATTAATGGATTAAGAAATGAACTTTTAAGAAACAGAAAATATCGTAATCTTAAAATAAAACAGCTTGAAAAATATGATGACAGAAGCTTTGGAATTAAAGTAGGAAATGAACGGCTTTTAAGATTATTGAATAGAGGCATAAATGTAATCGGTTCAACCTATGCTCAGAATCTTGCTTACACATATTCTAAAAAATTATATTCATATTCTGCAGGCGATTATTTAATAGATAATATAGGTTTTATAATTATAATAATTTTGATTATTGCACTTTTTATTTTGTTTTTATTCAAAAATAAAAAAAGAACTAAACAGCCGCAAAACTGACTGTAAAAAAATTATTTAAATGAGCAAAAGCTTTTTTTGTGCCTGTTCCCAAAAAAAATCTTTATCTGTATAATCAAGGAATGAAAAATTTCGATACATCTAAACTTGAATCTTTTGGTGTTTTTGTGCCAGAAATTCTTTTACCAAAAAACATTGATATAAAAAGCTGGTCTGTAATTGCATGCGATCAGTATACACAGGATCTTGATTACTGGAAAAATGCCGAAAAAAATGCGGCAGGAAAACCTTCAACTCTTAATCTTATTCTTCCTGAAGTTTATTTGAATTCTCCGGACAAAAAAGAGCGCATTGCAAAAATCAGGAATTCTATGAATGAATATCTTGATTCTTCGAACGGCGTATTTGATTCTGCGCGTGAGTGCATGGTTTATATAGAAAGAAAAACTGCATTTGGCCGCACCCGCAAAGGTCTTGTTGCTCAGATTGATCTTGAAACTTATGAATGGAAGCCTTTTTCTACAGCAAACATTCGTGCTACCGAAGCAACAATTGTAGAACGTATTCCGCCAAGAATGGAAATTAGAAAAGGCGCTCCGCTTGAACTTCCACATATTATGCTTCTTGTAAATGATAAGGAAGACCTTCTTGTTGGAAAAACCGGTTCTGTTGTAAAAGCAAAGAAGCCTCTTTACGACGGCGAAATTATGTGCAACGGCGGTTCAATTACAGGCTGGGCAGTTGAAACAGAAAATGAAATTGCAGGCGTTACAGAAGCAGTTTCTAAAATTGCAGAAAAAAATCGTTCGGCAGACGGTTCAACATTCCTGTTTGCAGTTGGCGACGGAAACCATTCTCTTGCAACCGCAAAAGCCGTTTGGGACGAATACAAAAATGAACTGATTAAAAACAATGCATCAGACGAAGAAATTAAAAAATGCCGTGTTCGTTATGCGCTTGTAGAAATTGTAAATATTTATGATGAAGGTTTAACTTTTGAACCGATTCACCGTGTAATATTTAATATTAAGGCAAACGAACTGATTAAATATCTTGCAGAAAAACTAGGCGGCGAAGCTCGTGAAACTGCAGACAAAGCAGAACTTGAAAACGCCGTAAAAAATTCCAAGGCAGATTTTGGTTTTTCATTTAATGAAAACGGAAAACAGAAATACGTTCTTCTTTCTACAAAAATTACAGAGCTTGCAGTTGCAAGACTTCAGCCGGAAATTGATGCTTTCTTAAAATCAGAAAAATCGGCTGCAGGGGCTGAAATTGATTATATTCATGGAACAGAAGAAGTATTAAAGCTTGGAGAAAAAGCAGACGCTGTGGGAATTCTTCTTCCGCCGATTATGAAAGACAGTTTCTTTGAAACAATCAGCGGGCGCGGTCCACTTCCAAGAAAAAGTTTTTCAATGGGCGAAGCAGACGAAAAACGTTTCTACCTTGAGTGCAGGAAATTGTTCTAGAGTAATTCGAAAATCAGTTTTTTTAAATTTATACTTCAAAAATAGCTTCCGGGCGAGGGCCGTCTTTCAAAACCGCACGCTAGCGTGCTACACGCTATTTTGCGGTGGAACTATATACGTTGCCGCTCGCGCGGCAGCAAAATAGAGTGTTTTTGAAAGCCAGCCCTCGCCCTCGCGCTATTTTTTTTTGCACGAATAATTTTTTAAACTGATTTTCCCGCCTTAATTTTTTCAAGTTGAAAATAACTTAATTCTTCTATATACTTTTGAATTATGGAAAAATTAAAAATTTTACTTGCAAAAGGAAGAATTTACGAATCTGTTTATGAGCTTTTAAGCGATGTTGGAATTTCTATTTATCTTCCTGACAGAACATATTTCCCTGTTACAAATCAAGAGGATCTGGCTTTTCAGGTTGTAAAACCTCAGATTACAAGTTTGCTTCTTGCAAATGATAAAGCCGATGTTGGATTTTCGGGAAAAGACTGGGTTTATGAAAACGGCGTTGAAGACCAGGTTGAAGAAATTATGGATCTTGGTTTTGACGGAGTTAGAATTGTAGCTGCAATTCCGGAAACCCGCGATTTTGAAAAACTTCTTAAGTCTCCGGTTACAATTGCTACTGAATATCAGAATCTTACAAAGCATTGGATTGAAGATAAAAAAATTCAGGGAACAGTTTTTAGAACCTGGGGAACTTCGGAAGGATTTGTTCAGGATACCGAAGAATCTATTGCTCAGATTTTAATAGACAATACTTCTACAGGCTCTTCGCTTAAGGCAAACCGTCTTAAGATTGTAGACACTCTTATGGAATCTTCTACAAGAATGTATGCAAGCAAAAAAGCAATGGAAGATACAGAAAAGCGTCAGAAAATCATGGAGCTTAAAATGCTCTTTGAAACAGTTTTGAATGCACGCAACCGCGTTATGCTCGAAATGAACTGTTCAAAAGACGATTTTGATAATCTTATTAAAGGAATTCCAAGCATGAAGAGTCCTACCGTTTCTCCGCTTTTTGGCGGCGACGGTTACGCAATAAAAATTGCAGTTAAGAAATCTGAAGTGCCGACACTTTTGCCAAAGCTTCAGAGTCTTGGCGCAACAGATATTGTTGAGTACGAATTAAGAAAGGTGATGCTTTAATAGGTGTCGGGTTATAGGGTAGAAGGGGGGAAGTCTCCCCCTCGCTCCAACCACCTGCGGTGTTTTACGCTACCCCCTCTGCGGGGCACATCCCCGCAACGCCCCTGTAACATAGCATCTAAAAAAATGGAATCTTAAAAAAGGAGTGCAAAATGAGAACAGCTACTGTAAAAAGAACAACTGGCGAAACACAGATTGAACTCACCCTCAACCTTGACGGTACAGGAAAATGTGATGTTGAAAATCCAATCGGTTTTTTTGATCACATGCTTAAGAGTTTTTGCAAGCACGGAATGTTTGACCTTTCGGGAAAAATAGCCGGCGACCTGAACGTAGACCAGCATCACACAATAGAAGACACAGGAATTGTTCTTGGCGAATGTTTTAAAAAAGCACTCGGCGATTGTGCAGGCATTTTCCGCTCAGGATTTTTTATTTACCCGATGGACGAAACTCTTGCGCAGGCCGCCGTTGATTTTGGTGGACGGCCTTTCCTTGTTTGCAATTCATTGCTCACAGGAGCACCGCTTGTAAGCATTCAGGATGGAAAAGAAGGTTCTTTCCAGACAGACTGTTTTGAAGATTTCTGGCAGGGCTTTACAAACAGCGCTCAATGTAATTTGCACATAGATGTAATACGCGGCCGCAGCGATCACCACAAAATTGAAGCAAGCTTTAAAGCAGTAAGCCGCGCAATCCGCTCAGCAGTAGAAATTGACTCCCGCCGAAACGGAGCAATTCCAAGTACAAAAGGCGTAATTGCATAAACATTACTGCAAATAAAGTATTAATTATTTACAAAGGCTGCTCAGTTGAGCGGCCTTTTATTTTTATAACCGCGCAAAGGATTGGAGCGCCGCCGAAGGCGTCCCGGAGCTTTGCGGAGGGATGAGCCGCGGTTAGTCGGCGAAG
>CAMVBP010000032.1 GCA_947165795.1 uncultured Treponema sp. | reverse complement strand
CTTGCATTTACTGAAACAAGAAGAATTTTCACACGGACAGTATAGCAGAATTTTACTTCAAGAAGTAGCTTCTTCTATTGCTTCTATTAATATGCTCACTTCGTTCTTTAATTCTTCATAGGTCCAATATGAAATTGTAACTTCATGGCTATTAATATTTTTATCTTCCCAAAATGCCATAATTCTTAGCTCTCGTGGAGCATTGTACCCATAATAATCATATTTAGTTTCTATACATAATAGATAATCGTCATCCTCCTTATAAAGCAGTTCATTCACAAACCTTCCATCCCCTTCTTCATCAACACCTTCGTTTGAAGGGTCATGATCTATGTTCTTTAATGTTTCTATAACAGCAGGCACATCAGCCAATTTGATTTGTATATAATCAATTCCATAATCTTCTTCAGGAAACGGATACGCTTGTATAATTATTTTTTGAAGATCTTTGCTTATTTTATAATGATCTGGTCCCATCTGTTTTTCCTCACTTTACTTCTATACATTCAGCTTTACCTGTTTTTGTATATTTTTTTTAGTCGCGTGGGAGCAGAATGGATTTAATTTTTATTCCTTTTGACTGTGCTGTTTGATAAGCAAATTCCTTTGAATATTTTCCGGTTCCTCTTGGGAATGGATGCGGTTCTGCATCTCCAATAAGAATAATTTCTTTTTCTACTTCCGGTCTCCATACAAAGAAATCTGAAGCAGCATAAATTGCTTCATAAACTGCTTCCGGAATATCTCCGCCTTCTTTTCCATTTATTCGGATAGAATTTAAATTCTTTTCAACCAGCGAAAGATTATTTGTAAATCCAAAAACTTTTACAGGAAGGTCCATATAGCGGAAGGTGTCGCCGTAATCCCTGTAGAATAACAGTCCCACTCTGGCACCATTTTTTCCGTTGAGAATTGCATTAAGTTCCGGAATGAGTTCCTGCTTCAATTTGTCCAGATCATCTTTCATACTGCCTGTTGCATCAATTGCAAAGACAATATCAAAATTGGATTTATTTTTAAAATCTTCAAGGCAGTCTTTAATGTCTTCAATTATCGAATCAGGGCCTTTTGAATAAATGATTTTTTCAGACAGTTCTTCAAATTTTTCTGCGGCTATAGGATTGTACTGGTCTGTTAAAACTGTCTGATCTTTATCTTCCTGGAAATCCGGTTCATAAATTTCAGGGAGCGGTTTTTCTTCCTTTTTTGGAGCTGGCTTTGGCTGTTCAACCGGCTGAGAAACCGGCTGTGCTGTCTGTTTTGGCTTTGAAGCTGCACGTTTTTTAGTAACCAGATCAAACATAAAAGGACTGTCCATATAATCGCCCGAATAATCAGCGTAAGGCTTTTCAAATGAGCGGATATTTATAAAGGTTCCTTTTCCTATTGTAACTTCTCCGTGTCGTGTCCATTCATAACCGTAACAGATTACCGGAGGAATATAAATGTGAAAGGCCGGACCAAAAAAATCAGTATTTTCTACAGTTGAGTCAATTAAGCTGTATTTTGCGCCTTCAGAAACCAGCTGTTTTCCGTCAAGGTACCGTATTTCGTCGCCATTAATGTTATTGTATTCAAGCGCGCGGTAAGCATAATTGTCATTAACGCCCGAAGGGTCTTTTGTAGTTTCGGTAAGAAGTATTGAATTAATTCCCGGCAGTTTTTTTACATATAAATGATAACCGCCTTTAGAAGCGTCTTTTTCGGGAATAAGCCTTACGTTTTCTGCAGTTATTCTAAGCTGCTGCTGTCTTGGAGTATATATAGAAAATTGAGAATTATCTGAATCCTGTGCAAATACATTAAAAGAGAGAGTAACAAATATAGATAAAAATACAAAGGTTTTTAAAATAGTTTTCACCTTCATATTATCGGCTGTTTTACGTGAGTTATTAACTTCTGTTTTTAAAGATTTTTACAATGGACTTTATTGATAAATCATATTAAAATAGAATTTAGGGAAAAAGTTAGAGTTACTGTTATGGAAAGTGCAACGAATTTCGAAGACATTGAATTAGCAGATTTTTTGGGAGAACAGGCTTCAGATGCATCTTCTGTTATTCAGCAGGGTGAGCTGTTTACAGAACGCCAGCATAAGCTTTTAAATGAAATTCTTCCTATGATTCAAAGAATTAATAAGGAAAAATACGAAATATTTATTAACAGAATTGCAGATCTTGAATCTATGGCAAATTCTGTTGCAAAGTTTCCATCTCTTTTGGGACGTTCTGAGCTTGCAGGCGGAACCAGAACCCGCGATACTCTTATTGAATCGTTAATTAAGCATCAGGACGATACCGACAGAACTTTACGACTTCCGTCAAAAGCAAACCTTGGAAAAGCACTTTTAGTTGCAAAAACTCATACGCTTTCTGATTTTTCAAATTTTTCAAAGCACTCTGGAAATGAATTCGAAAAATATGCAAAAGCGTTTGAAAATGAAACAATGCTTTCTATTTTTACTTTGCTTGCAGAAGACGTTTATTTAAATTTAATTTCAGATGTTACACAGCCAATGGAATTCCGACGTGAATGGGCTTTATCTTTAATCCTTCTTTGGGAACACTGGAACGATCAGACCAGCGAGAATGTTGCTCCCGTTTTGCAGTCGGTTTGGACTGCCCGCCGTCGTCTTGCGCCAGCCTTTGGAACTATGATGGGAACCAGTGAACTCCTTCTTATTTCAATGCAGATGGATGATCAGTGGATTAGCTTTATTAAACAAAAGATGGGCGACAATGGTGTTACTCAGGCAATGGAAGAATTCCTTTTTGGTATTTCAACAGAACAGATCAGTGAATTAAGATCAATTTTAAAAACAAAGGGAATTTCTGCAATTGGACGTGATGAAGTTTCTAAATTCTTAGGTCAGCATGTAAAAGCAGATGCTGGTCTTGATTATCGTGATTTCTATTCACTTTATACAGTCCGACGCGATAATGCCAGAAGCCGTACCAGAATGAAGCTGGAAGGTCCGCATAAAACTTTGGAAGATTACTTTATTCAGTTTGTAACAGAACAGAACAAGGAGAAACAAAATAATGACACCTTCGCAAAATAAAAAAAATAGTGAAGATACAAATATTGAAAACTCGAAATTAAAAAAATCTCCTTACCACTTTGGAGAGAAGCTTAGACAGGTTAGAGAGCACAAGGGGTATACATTAAAGGTTGTAGCGCAAAAAGCAGGTGTAAGCGAAAGTCTTGTTTCGCAGATAGAACGAAATCATGTTTCACCGGCTATTGATACTCTTTTAACTCTTGCAGATGTTCTTGATATAAATCTTGAATTTCTTTTTGAAGAATACAGAAAGGAACGTCCGGTTCAGATAATCAGGGCGGCAGAACGACCGTCTGTTCACGAAGATGAAACTACTTATGAAGAGCTGGCAAAACCTTCTTCAACTGAACACGACAATTCTTCTATAGAAGCATACATTATAAAAATTCCAGCCGGTTCACATACACATCGAGGTTCCTTCGGACACATAGGACAGGAATTTGGAATTATTACAAAAGGAACAGCAAAACTGAATTACGGAACAAAAGAATATTTTCTGGAAGAAGGAGACAGCGCTTCTTTTTCTGCAGGAGCACCACATTCTTTGGAAAATGTTGGAAAAGGTGATCTTGAAGCAATCTGGGTTGTAACTCCGGCAGAGCGCTTTGTAAAATAATGATTATGGCAGATAACAATTCAAAACCTTTTAGTACAAGCGAAGTAAAACAGATAATCGAAAAATGTCATCAGGAGTCTGCAAAAAGACTTGTAGGTCAGGAACAGCTTGTTGATGATATTTTAATGGCTTTTATTGCCGGCGGGCATGTTCTTTTGGAAGGCGTTCCTGGACTTGCAAAAACTTTGGCAATAAAAACAGTCTCTCAAATTCTTGATCTTGATTTTAAGCGTATTCAGTTTACACCGGATCTTCTTCCGGCAGACTTAACCGGTACATTAATTTATGAACAGTCAAAAGGAACTTTTTCGGTAAGGAAAGGACCTGTTTTTTCAAACGTAATTCTTGCAGATGAAGTAAACCGTGCGCCGGCAAAAGTTCAGTCTGCAATGCTGGAAGCAATGGAAGAAAAACAGGTTACAATAGGCGAAGAAACATACAAGCTTCCGGAACCGTTTTTTGTGCTTGCTACGCAAAACCCTGTTGAGCAGGAAGGAACTTACAATCTTCCCGAAGCTGAATTAGACAGATTTTTAATGAAGTTAGTCGTTAATTACCCTACTGTAGAAAACGAAGCAAAAATTATTAAAACCTGCGGAAAGGCCGGAGAGGTAAAAGTAAATCCTGTTTTATCTAAAGACGACATTAACCGCCTTAAAGCAACTCTCGAAACAATCAATTGTGATGATTCATTAGTTGAATACATTGTTTCGATTTTGACTGTAACAAGAAACGAAAAACAGCTTAAGCAGAAAACTGGTCATAGTTTTTCAAATGATATAACTCATTACATTCATTTTGGAGCCTCGCCTCGAGCCGGAATTGCAATTCTTCAATGCGCAAAAGTTCAGGCAATGTTTGAAGGAAGAGATTATGTTCTGCCCGAAGATATTAAAAAGGTTGTTCCAAATGTTTTGCGTCACCGCTTAGTTCTTTCTTATGAAGCAGCCGCAGACAATATTTCGGCCGATCAGATTATTTCTAAACTTCTGGATTTTATTCCTCTTCCATAATTTTTAAGGAAAGAAATGGCTCAAAAAATCTTTGAAGATGAATCGCTTATAAAAAAAGCCTCGTACTTAAAATTACTTGCAGTTAATCTTGCCGAAGGAATGAAGACCGGAAATTTTAAATCTCTTTATAAAGGTCAGGGAATTGAATTCAGCGGAGTACGGGATTACAACCGCGGGGATGATATTCGCAGCATTGACTGGAACGTTACTGCGCGCATGGGAAAGCCCTTCGTAAAAATGTTTGATGAAGACCGTGAGCTTCAGATTTTTATTGTGCTGGACAGTTCTTTTTCCATGCTGCTTAAAGACGGCAAAAAAACAAAATACGATGTGGCAAAAGAAGCCGCAGCCTTGCTTGCCGTTGCAGGAGAAATTAATTCCTGTCCGGTCGGTGCAATTTTTTTTAATGAAGATATTTTTTTTGCTTCCAAAGCCATGCTCAGTAAAGAGCATACGATGACGCTTTTAAAGAAAATGGATTCCATGGAAAAGTCTTCAGAAAAGAAAGGGACTGCATTAAAAAATGCTTTAACCGGTGCTCAGAAAATGATTCAGACACGTTCTATGATTTTTGTAATTTCTGATTTTAGGACCGGTGACTGGCAAAAGGCAATTCTTCCTCTTGCTCAGCATAATGACGTAATTGCAATTCGTGTAGAAAGTAAATACGACAAAGAGCTTCCTGCAATTGGTTCTGTAGTTTTTGAAGATTCGGAATCTGACTTAAAAATGGAATTACCGAGTTCTTCGAATTCATTTAAAAAAGAATGGCAGGATTATAATGAATCTCAGAAAATTCTTTGGAAAAATTATTGTACAAAGCACGGCATTTTTACTGCGGTTATGAGTACAGAAGATAATCCTCTTGATGTTTTGAATTTGATTTTTGGTTTGAGAAAATAAATGGCAAAAAGTGAAGTAGTAAAAATTGAGCAGATTGTAATTCCTCAAAAAGTGTATGTTGGAGATACCGTAACAATACAATGTACTTTAAATTCTGCTTCACAGGATTTAAAAAACAACGGAATAAGCACAGAAAATTTTATTCAGATAGACAATCAGGATATTCTGGAAATTCAAAAGGTTGAGTTACGTCAGCGGGGCGTTGATTTTTATGATATTGTAATTACGGCAGTTCCATGGCAAACCGGAGAACTTTCAATTCCAGACATGCAGTTTGAAAATGGAAATTACATCATTGAATTTAATTCATTTTATGTTTCTTCTGTTTTATCCGGAAAAGAAAATACAAAACTTAGAAGTATTCAGACTCCGCAGCTTCTTCCCGGAACAACCTATGCGCTTTACGGGCTTTCTGTTGTTTCAATTATTCTTATAATCATTTTATTGAATTTAATAATCCGTCATAAAAAATTTATGGAATGGATAAAGTTAAAGAAAAAAGAGCTTTTGCTTAAGCGAAATAAAAAGCAGACTTTAAAGGCAATTGCTGTTCTTCAGAATTCTAAAAAAACAACTTCAAAAGAAGCTGCAAAAATTATTCAGGATATTGCAAGAAAATATCTGGAAGTCCGATGCGAAAAAACTTATACAAAATTCACAACTTCGCAGATTAAAAATGAATTGGAGAATATTCCGGAAGATTTAAAAAATGCGGTAATTCTTTTATTTACAGAAACAGATGCGGCAAGATATGCCGGAGAAAAATCTGCGGACTGTGCAGAAACTGCAAATAAAAATGAACCGGACTGGTGCACAAAACTTACAGATATTGTTAATGGCATAGAAAATTATTTTTATGAAGAATTAAAAAAATCAATGGAAAGAAGTGAGGTGCAGAATGTTTAGTTTACAGAATCCGTTTGCATTATTGCTTTTGCTTCTTCCTTTGCTTCTTGCTGCATTCAGAAAATTCAGGATTTTAAATAGAATAACATTTAAGGCTGTTCTTTCTGACTGGAATGGAAGTTCCTTTGAATATAAAAATAAAGGAACGAAAATAATTTCGTTATTGGCAAAAATACTTACTGTCGTTAGTTATGTTCTTATAGTTTTCGCCTTCAGTGAACCTGTAATTTCCGTTCAGGAAAAAATATATAATTCTCTTGGCACTGATATAATTTTTGTAATGGATACGAGTCCTTCCATGATGGCAAAAGACATGGAAGATAAAACAAGACTTGAAACTTCCAAAAATGCAATTCAGGTTTTACTTCAGGCAAATAAAGGTTCAAGGTTTGGACTTGTTGTGTTAGGTTCTGATGCAGCGGTTCTTGTGCCGCCTACATTTAATCAGGATTATTTTAACAGTCAGCTTGAAGCTGTTTCTGTCGGAAAACTGGGGAACGGTTCTGCAATTGGAGACGGACTTGCAACTGCTGTCTGCCACCTTGCTTCAAGTGAAGCGCCGGGAAAATGCATTATTCTTCTTACAGACGGAGAAAATAATGCAGGAGAAATTAATCCTCAGACAGCGGCAAAACTTGCAGCAGAAAAAAATATAAACGTATATGTTGTCGGGCTTGGTACAAAAGGAAATGTTCCGATTGAATATACAGATCCCGTAACCGGTGTTCCATACATGGGATATTATAATTCTTCTTTTGATGCAGACAGTCTAAAAAGAATAGCAGCACTTGGAAAAGGCGGTTACTATGAAGCTCAGACAATTCAGGAATTAAATTCTGTTTTGGCAGGCGTTACAAAATCGCAGGGAACTAATCAGCATTTTTCTTACAAAAATAAAACAAGGCCTCTCTATAAGAAATTTTTACTTATTGCAATTATTGCAATGCTTGTTTCGTGGTTTATAAAGAAAATTATTTTGAGGGAGCTTTCTGCGGTTTATATCAGAAAAAATCTTGCGGTAAAAAGAATCTTTCAATTATTATATTTTGCATTTGTTGTTTTATCTTTTCTCGGGCTTTCCTGGGGAACTTATCTTATGCCGGTAAAACAATCGAGCCATGCGGTTTCTTTTGTGTTTGACATTTCAAACAGTATGAATGCTCTGGATTCTTACGGTGGACTTTCAAGATTAAATTCTGCTTCGGCTTTTGCTTCAAGGCTTATAGAAAATATGGATGGAACTTCTGTTTCAGTAATTCTTGCAAAAGGAGACGGAATAGAAGCTATTCCATTAACAGAAGACTCTTCGTACATAAATTCTTTACTCGAAATTATTTCTTCGGATTTGGTAACAGTTCCAGGAACGAGTCTGGAAAATGGAATTATTAAGGCAAGAAAAAGTTTTCCGGATAATTATTCTATGGCTTCAAATATCTGGCTGTTTACCGACGGGGAAGAAACTCTCGGTCAGATGGAAAAGGCAATCTGTTCCTGCGTGGAAAGTGGAATAGGTGTAACAATTATAGGATTCGGTTCAAAAGACGAAACAGAAATTTTTGCCGGTGATAAAAGAACAAAAGTTAGAACAGCCTTACGCGAAGATAAAATAAAGGCTGTCGTTGAAGCAGTAAATGAAAAATACAATATTTATAAATCTAATGCAAAAGTTTCTTATATTAATTCAAACGAAAAAAGCTCTGCACAGAAGCTGCTCTTACAGATAAAAAATAAAGAGAAAGAGAACTTTTTTACGACTTATGAAATTAAGCCTCTTTCTCGTCATAAGTTCTTTCTGGCACTTGCATTTATCTGTCTAATATTAAGTTATCTTATTACAGAATTTAATTACAAGCTTTTTAAAAAGTTTTTTATTTTTGGTGCTGCAGTATTTATTCTTTCATCCTGCTCGCAGACTTCAACAAAAATTTTAAGCGGAACAGTTAAGTGGCAGCAGGGGCAGTATTCTGAATCTGTAGAAAAATATTTTGAAGCACTGGAGAATGCAAACAGAAAAGGAAATCAAAAAGAGATAGATGCTTGTTTATATAATCTTGGCACTGCATATATGATGATGGGCGAGATGGAAAGCGCAATGAAAATGTACATGCAGATTTCTGCAGAAGCGGAAGATAAAATTTTATTTTCAACTTATTACAATGCCGGAATAATTGCACATGAGCAGGAAGATTATGATTCGGCAAGAGACTTTTTTAAGAAGGCATTAAAGATAGACAGTTCGCGCGTTGATGCAAAAATAAATTTTGAGTTATCCGTGAATTTTGAACAGGCAGATGCTCCTCAAAAAGAAGGGCAGTCTTTTGAAGGTTCACAGGATGATAAAACTCAGGATGAAATGGAAAAAGCTGTTTTTGAACATATAAAGGAGAACGATAAAAAACAATGGAAAAGCAACGAAGAAACTCCGCAGAGAAATCTTGCAGACGATTATTAATTTGTCCGAATGGATTTTTAATAAAACGCGCATTCACATTTTTATTTTCTCTTTTTTTAATTTGTTCATTGCATCCTTTATTCGCCGCAGATTCTGCAGCTGGTTCTGCATATTTTGCAGTTTCGCAGGATGTAAAAAACAGCCGTGCGTTTACTAATGAAGAACTTAAATTTACGCTCACAATTCCCGAAGTTACTTCTTCGCATGTAGTTTATAATTTTTCTTATTTAAAAGCAGATTATCAAAAGAATGAGAATTCCGAAAAAAAGAAAATTCAGATTCCATTTGAAATTTATAAAAAGTTTGATTTGCTTAATTCTACAAAAATTGAATTTTATATAATTTTCAGAGACGAAGGAATTTATACTTTTGAGCCATCCACTTTTTTTATAGACGGAAAGAAAAATGAATTCCGTATAGAGAAAATTCAAGCACGAAAAAATCCTGAAGTTTTGAATGCAAGACTCGTAATTGAATTTTATGATAAAGGCGAAAAAACAAAAGTTTTTTATTCAGACAGCAACATTTCTGAATTCAGTGAACCGGCTTTTGAAGATTTGTATTTTACTGTTGGAATTCAGTATGCAAGAGAGTATTCAAATTTTGTTTACGAAATTCCTGATGATTCTTTATTTGAACAGATAAAGGTTTACGACAATCGTTCAGTAAATGAGGCAGATAATAGAATTATTAAAATAGCAGATTTTAAGTGGAAGGCGCTTTCGCATAAAAAAATATCTTTCCCAAAACTCTCTATCACTGCAAGAAATAATAATAATTCAACTGTGGAACTTTCGTTTCCAAGATTTACTGTTGATTTTTCAGAAGCAGTCAAAAGTTCTTCCGGTGCCAGATTCCAGGGAGAAAATGAAGGCATAACTCAGAACCTGGATTCTGAAGTTTTAAAATATCTGGATAATGCTTTTGAAGATATTGATGATGATGAACATAAACTTTCTAAAGAAGAATGCAACGAGATTGCAGAAAAGTTTCGTGCAGAAAAAATTGATTTTAAGCCGGCTTTTATTATTTTTTTGATTTTATTTTTGATTTCAATTATTGCTCAGATTTTCTTAAGAAAAAAATATTTCCGCATAAAAATATTTTTAATTATTCTTTCATTAATATTTTTATGTACGACTGTATTATTTAAAATTCACGGTTCGGAACAGTCAGGAATTTTTTATGGCGGTGTAGTATATTCTGTGCCGGATGATAAAAGTTCGGTTTTAATAGAAATTGAAAACGGAAAGAAAATTCAAATTTTACAGTCTGGAGAGAACTGGTGTAAAATCCGTTATGAAAATATTGAAGGCTGGATTCCTTCCGGCGAGTTTGTAAGAATTTAAGGTCTGGTGAAAGCGTTATGGACATGGGCGATATTTTAAATAAGTGGGACGTAATTCAAAAACAGGAAAAGGCCAAAAAAAGAGAAATGGGCAAGCCGGATAAAAATCAGGTTTCTCATAAAAAAGCAAATGCGCCAAGCCTTCAGGAAAAGCTTGCAAAAAAAGAAGCGGAATTATCTGAGCCTCTTAATTCTTCGGAAAAGAGGGCGAATCCTATGGAAGTGTGGCTTAGACGTTACGGAACAATTGATAAGGATAAGCTCGCCGAAGAAAACGAAGAACGTTCAAGACAGCAGGACAGAAGTTATCTTATAAATATGAAGCCCGAAGCATATTTAGATTTACATGGATTGCATAAGGATGAAGCGGAAGAGAAACTCACTGTATTTGTAAATACATGTGTCCGCAAAAGAATCAGAAAGATACTTGTTATTCACGGAAAGGGAAATCATACAAAAGGAACTGATCCTGTGCTAGGCGAGCTGGTAAGAAAATTCATTCAGTCTAATCCGTATTGCGGAATGTCCGGTCATCCAAAAAGCCGTGAAGACGGTGGAAGCGGTGCTACCTGGATTATTCTAAAGTTTTAAGCAGATCAAGACTTTTTTCTGCAAGTTCAGGTTTGCCTGCGGCATAATAAATTTCTGCAGAATGCTGAAGAGATTTTTTTGCTTCATTGAGGTTAGCTTCGGTAGGAGAACCTTTGAGCAAAATTACAGCCTTAATGTAATAGTCTGCGCCAAGCGCCATTGAATTTTCTGCGCAGCGGTCATAATAAATTGCAGTGCTCAATGCTTCCAATGCAGCCTTGCTGTTTCCTGCCTGTGAATGATTCTGTGCAATCTTGTACCAGGTTATTCCTATTTCCGAGAGGTACATATTTTCTGTAAAAAGCTTTGCGGCTTCATTGTAGATTTTGTCTGCTTCCTTATATTTCCCCGAAAGTCTGTAAACGTCTCCCAAAATGCTGTCGCATTGTGCATGATTGTACGGACTGTTTTTAAATACTTTTTTAGCATCGTCCATTTTGTCTGTAATCATTTTAAAGTTTTTCTGCACGTCATTTTTTGCAATAAGAATTCTTGCTTCGGACATAGCACATAAAAGTTCACTTTCTTTTGTGTTTTTAGTATTGCCGGAGAGTGTATAAGCCTGATTTAAATACAGTTCCGCTTTTTCTACCTCCGGCGGATTATAAGAAAGGAAAAGGCTTACGTGAGTCAGGGAAACCGAAAGCAGTAAATCGTAATTATCTATTGAAATTGCCTGCACTCTAGCCCTGTCCAAAAGATCTTCGGCCATAGAATAATTACCGCTTAAGATGCATGAATTGGCATTTTCTATGGAATCCTTGCAGTTGTTTTGAACTGTTGTTATCATCATCAAACGTTTTGGACCGGATGAGCAGGACGTAGAATAAAGAATTGTAAGAATGAAAAAAGAGACTGCAGCTGCAATTTTCCAGGAAGATTTTACAGACAAAAGACGGCGTTTATTCATTAGAAATTATCCTCCCTAAGCTTTGGAGTTGCGCTTTCTTTTTCAGGTTTTTCAGAGATTCCATTTTTAAGAAGCGGATTATTTTTAAGACCTTCCATAACGTCCTGCATTTGCTTTAACAGAGTCTGCATCTGAGAAATAAGTATGGAAACTCCCGGCATATTATCATCTACCGAAGCAGTAACACTGTAAATTTCACTCATAGTTGCATCAAGCTGAATAAGTATATTTGCAATAGAGCCCTGAGCGGTTTCATCTTCCAGAAGTTTTGGAACAAGTCCTGAAGGATCGGCAGTAAGCTGATTTAAGTTATAAAGAATTGAATTCAGCTGAGTAATAGTGTTTGTTAAAGGAGTATTTTCTTTTCCTTCAAGAGCAATGTTAACCTGTTTTACAAGCGTGTCTATATCTCCAACAAGAGTTGTTGCCATTGCAAGAATTGTATTGATTGAATCTGTCTGTTCTACAACGCTTACTTTTCCTTCAAGAATCAGAGCCCTGCCTTCTTCGCTTGAACGTTCGGGAATAAAGGAATTGTCTTCAAGATAATCAGTCCTGTTTCCGGGATAAAAAACTACGGAAGAACCAAGAGGACTTGTAAGAATTTCTATAATTGAATTTTTTACAACTTTGTCTCTGTAATCGTCTGTTATATAAAAATGTACGACGACTTTATCTGATTCATCCAGAGAAAAACTTTTTATTTTTCCTATTTCAAAGCCTTTGTAAGTTATTGCTTTTCCTACGCTTATATTTGAAGCTGAAGAAATAACGGTATAATAATTATGCTTTGGCACAAACCATTTTTGCGTAGAGCCGATTAAGAAGATAATGAAAATTAAAGCGATGATTGCAATTAAACTTAAGATTCCTACAATCTGATCTGCATACTTTATTTTAAATTTCATAGTTCACCTTCATAATAATCTTCAAGCTGATTTATGTCATCAAGAAGAATTTTTTCTCTTATCTGACCATCTTCAAAATAGATTTTATCACACAAAAATGAATTGATTAAATAGTTGTCGTGGCTTACATAAACGACAGTTTTTTTCTGCGAAATGAAATCCTTGAGTATGGAAATAAAAAGATCTTCAGTTTTGTCATCAATTGATTCGGTCGGCTCGTCAAGAAAAAGAATTTCCGGCTCGCAGATTAACGCGCGTGCAAAACTGATTTTTTTCTGTTCACCGATCGAAAGCGAAGCCGGCCTGATTACAAGCGGCTTGTTATATTCAACAAGGTCGGTGTACTGTTTAATTCTTTCCCTGCGTTCTTTTAAGCTCATCTTTGGAAAATGAATTTGCAGCGGAAGATCAAGATTGTGAAAAATATCCTGATTAGCCCAGAGAGCAGAATCCTGAAACATAAAGGCTGCTTTTTTTCTAAAATCCATGAGCTGCTTTTGATTCATTGTATGAATGTCTTTATCGTCAAAGCTGACAGTTCCCGAAGTTGGAGGAAAGAGCCCTGCAAGAATTTTGAGCGCAGTAGATTTGCCGCTGCCAGGTTTTCCAAGAAAAGCGGTAACAGTATTTGGTTCTATGAAATGAGAAATATCGTGCAGAATCTTCTGGTTATTGTCTTCGAAGAATACGTTTTTCATT